>JADGQC010000164.1 GCA_017882125.1 Anaerolineales bacterium | reverse complement strand
AAATTGCATTTATCTCCGGGCACGGCACCTCAGGATGTTTTACGCGCCTTGGTTGCCAGGAATATCAACCTGGAGCAGTTTGAGATTTCAATGCCGACTTTGGATGAGATCTTCATCAGAGTCGTGCAGGGCAGGGAAGTGGTGGCATGAATAAACTCTGGCATGTTGCCTGGCACGAATATCGTCGCCACGTTTTCACCCGCCGCTTTGTGTTGGTGGGGCTCCTTAGTGTTCCTCTTGTCATTCTTGTGTTGGTCGGGTTGATTTTCCTGATCTTATCGTTGGATGTCAATACCACCCCTTTGGGTTACGTGGATTTCTCCGGTCTCCTCGCCAACCCAGTCTCTGCCCCCGCTCCTCAGTGGCCCGATAAGCCGGTCCCTGTCCTTCCCTTTGCGAATGAAGCCGATGCCCGCGCCGCGCTCGATGCGGGACGCATCCAGGCTTATTATGTTTTACCAGCGGATTACCTGTCCACCGGGCAGCTTCGTGTCGTCCATCTCGATCAGCTCAAATCATCCCCTCGTGTCCAATTCTATGATTTTCTTAGTGCCAACCTTTTGAAGAACACTGATCCGGGTATCGCCAACCGCCTGGTAAAAGGTGCTGAGATCATCGTTCAATCCCCCGACGGCACCCGTAGCATCTCCAGTAAAAACTGGTTCAATGTGCTTATCCCCATCGTGTCCGGGATTGCTTTCATCATTGCCATGTTTTCCACCGGCGGCTATTTAATGCAGGCAGTGGTTGAGGAAAAGGAAAACCGTACCATGGAGGTGATCATCACTTCCGTATCTCCGAATCAATTAATAGCTGGGAAAATTATTGGCGACATCTCCGTTGGGTTGTCACAAATGATTCTTTGGCTGGTGTTCATTGTCATCCCCATCCTGGCTTTTAGGAATAGCGTGACCTTCCTGCAAGGAATCCAGATCGGTCCGCAGACTTTGGTCCTTTTAGTTTTTGTGATGTTCCCTGCTTTCGTCCTGGTTTCGGCAATGATGGCAGCAATTGGCGCCACTGTTTCCGAAGCGCGCGAAGGTCAGCAGATGGTCGGGATGATCAGCCTGCCCATTTGGGTCCCATATATGCTGACCACTTTGCTAATGAGCAATCCCAACTCGCCGCTGGCGGTGGGGCTGAGTCTTTTCCCTCTGACAGCGCCTCTCACAATGCTCATGCGCGATGGTCTCACCATCCTGCCAGTCTGGCAGATCGCTCTTTCATCTGCCATCCTGGTATTGTCCGCGGTTGCGACTATTTGGTTGGCGGGGCGTGCATTCAGGATCGGGATGCTGCGTTATGGGAAACGCTTGAAATTGCGCGAAATCTTTGCCCGGCAAAAAGTTTACTAACTACAAATCATCAGGATGCAATCCATTGGAATTTTTATTAATTCACACTCCGGCATCAAAATATCCCCAGTTGGTATTAGACATTGACAATAAGCTTTAACTGGCGGATTTGACGCTTGGTTGGAAAAGGATTTTTTCATGAGAAAGATTATGCTTGTTCTAAAAAATGAAATAATCACGCTAATCAGCCGCCCATCTTTTTGGCTGGCATTGATAGGTCTCCCGGTTGTGGGCGCCTTGATCTTCGCAGGTGTTGGGGCTATCAATAAGAGTGCTGGCGCATCACAGACTGTCAGCCAGGTGGTGAGTGGACCTCAGGACACCCGTCCGGAAGGTTATGTGGATTTGAGCGGGATCATCCGCCAGATTCCAGAAAGCGTCCCACCCAAAACATTTGTTTCTTTTATCGACGAGGCTTCCGGGCGGGCCGCTCTAGCGGCAGGAAAAATTTCCGCTTTGTATATTGTGCCCGCTGATTACATCCAAAGCGGAAAGCTCACTTCAATTCGTCCGGATTTAAACCCGCTCGCAGGGAGTGGTGGTCAGTCCGGATTGTTCACCTGGATGTTGCAAGTCAACCTGGCTGGGGGGAACACCCTGTTCGCAAATTTGTTGAATGGCCCGTTAAAGGTGGATGATGTATCGCTGGCTCCAGCAAGTATTGCCCCCAATGAGAACAATCCGCTGGCTTTGTGGACGCCGTATATAATCACCTTGATTTTTTATATGTTAATTGTCGGGTCGGCTACCTTGCTGCTGAGCAACATATCCAAGGAAAAAGAGAACCGGGTGATTGAAATGCTGCTTACTTCGGTCACCTCGCGTCAATTGCTTACAGGGAAGATTATCGGGCTGGGGATCGTTGGATTGGGGCAGACCCTTTTCTGGTTCGGTACCAGTTATATCCTGCTAAACCTGAGCGGGCGGACGTTCCAATTGCCCTCTTCCATCCATTTGCCATTCTCGTTCCTTGCCTGGGGGTTGGTCTACTTCCTGCTGGGCTATGCGGTATATGCCAGTCTGATGGCTGGGCTGGGTGCTCTGGCTCCCAACCTGCGTGAGGCCTCCCAGGCAACTTTTGTCATCACCCTGCCGCTCATGGTACCCCTATTCCTCTCTAGCAGTGTCTTTATGCAGGCGCCTAATGGGATGATTGCCATCGTCCTCAGCTTGTTCCCGCTATCCGCCCCTGTCGCGATGATGGCACGCCTTTCGGCAGGAGGTGTTGCTTGGTGGCAGCCCTGGCTTGCAGTCGCTTTGTTGGCAGCCACTATTGTTTTTGTCGTCCGTGCAGTGGCCGGCATGTTCCGCGCCCAGGCGCTTCTCTCAGGACAGGGGTTTAAATTCAATTTGTTCTTCCGGGCATTGGCTGGGAAATTATAAAAAAACAATCGGTCGGGGGGGTTCCAGCTTGGCGATTTTTCACCTCATTATGTTGTTAGCTCAGCACTTCGGATTGGAAAATGTCGCAGACGTCAATCCTAACTTGCATGACAAAAAAACGGCCAGCTGTCTGGCCGTTTTTTTGTTACTGAAAGGATCCCCGATAAATTATTTGGTCATTTTAATAAGCAACTGAAGATCAACTGCGGTCGAGCTGTCAAAGGTCTGGTTTTCGTAAACTTTGAGTTTGTAACCTTCCGCATAAAACGCGACAGTATAACTAACATTGAGGGCCAATTTGTCGGGCACGGTGAAATTTCCCTGATCATCGGCTTTGGCGCTGGTAAATACATCTGTCATGGCACCTTGATCGGTTCTCCACTGGTCGAAGGAGATGCCCGGATTGAGTACATATGCTTCAGCACCAGGCAGGGGGTTCAAGCTGTCACCATCCACAACTTGCCCGGACAAGGAAATTACACCCTTATTGGAGGGTGGATTGGGAACAGGGCCCGAGCCATTTCCAACAACCACATCCGATTGGGTCAATAGTGCTAGACCCTGGCCTCCATATAGTTCGATGTGATAGTTACCATCAGGCATACCCGAAGTGTTGTTAAACAGGCAGGTATAGCTGTTTCCCTCGCTTCCCATACCCCATGTCTCTGGTTTGGATTGGGTCTCGTACAACACTTGGCCATTCACAGTCCATTTTTCCGCCCAGGGTTCACCATCGGTCATTCCGCTGAAGCTGAATGCTGCTGCCATCGCAGTAGGGCCTGAGGGGTAGGAACTGACTGGATCTTGTTCCTTGCAATTCGAATCAGCACTATACCAGGTGATTGTGCCGAAGGTTTCGCTGTTACTTGGTGGCTGAGTTGAAGGAGGAGGAGTTGGTGCTTCGCCAAAGGGACTGACATACGCAACACCTGATTGGGCAGCCTTGATCAACGGCAGTGCCAAATTGATTGAGCGGAGGGCATTAAGGAACTCCCCTGCTGGGACGCAGGTATCTTTTGAGTCGATAACACCATCGCCATTTGTGTCCGCAATAATACGACAATCCACGTAACTATTGCCCGCTCCCGATCCAAGTTTCGTTGGGACTCCAATGATAAAACCCGCGGCACTTGCACCCAACCCACCAGAATTTCCGCCTGAAATGGCTGCATCGGTTTTGATCCAGGCGCGATCGCCAAGATTTGCTTCTTGTGTAAAACCGGATACATTGCCAGTGGTGAAGGTGATTGTTTCACCGCCTATAACGGGAAACCCGATGACATCGATTGGGTCTCCCACATGAAGATCGTCGGAATTACCCAACTTGACGAAAGGTAGATTCAGGCTGTTGGGATCCACACTGGTCCCGTCCAGGGTCGAAGTGATCTGGATCACTGCCAGGTCAAGAAATCCGTCCACTGCTTTTACTTTGGCTATATATGAAAAGACCGGCGGTTTGTCTTCCTGATCGATTATTCCAATTACCAGGGCATCGGGCTCAATATCAGGTTCGCCCTGGGATGCCGGGCTGGCAACGTGCGCATTGGTCAGGATCATTCCGGTGGAGCTGATGATGGTTCCCGATCCTTGATACTTTGGTGTTAACTTCCCATTCACGTTGTAAGCCATTAATATTTGAACAGTTGCCTTGATCAAGTCACCTCGGGAAACGGAAACCGGACCTGGTGCCGGGTTTTGAGAATTCGGTGTCGGCTGCACTGGTGGGGTATCTGTAGGAATCGTATTGACCACAACTGGGCCACAAGCCAGGATGGCCAGGGCGAGGACAACAAGCGCAATCCATATGCGGAAATTATTATGAAGTTTCATGTTCATCTCCATTAAAACTTCAGGCTGCCAAGAAATTGTTGAAATCGGCCAAGGTCAGAACTAAACGCATTTTCATCTGCCCAATAGGATGCAACAATCGCATGATCGCCGTTCAGGAAAATATAATCCAGCCCCCGAACAATATTGGGGATGTCATTGTGAGTGAGGTTGGGATTGGATTCAACATATACATAGCCGATCTCGTAAGCAGTTCGTCCGGATACGGTTACCTTTTTCTGTTCCAGCACCCTGAAGGAGTTCAACGATTGGCCGCGATCCAGGATTAGCAGGCCGACCACCTGGTCCATCGTGGCATTCGGGGCGATCGGGTTATTTTCGATTGTGTAAGTGGTTCCAAATCCGCTTGAGAGCGGATCGGTGACATGAAGGATTTGATTCCCCTGGGCAGTGTTCAACAACCAGCCTTGAGGAGTCTGAGCCGATATTCCAGCAACTGTGAATGGTACACTCCGGCTCTCCACGCTATTTTTAAAAAGGTACCCCGCCAGCAGGGCCACCACGGTTATACCGATCACTGCCCAATCTGCAAAACGCTGACTGGTGGAGTTGGTCTTTGTTGGAATGGTAGTTGCAGTCATCTCTTACTCCTATTTCTCAGCCAGCGCTGTCCGGGTATTGCGGCGGACCAGCCACAGGATCAATCCCAGGGTGACGAGGGCTACCAGGGCAGCCAACACCAGGCCCATCCAGGGATTAGCAGAGGCACCTGTCAGGCTGATCCCTCCCTGGACGACCAATCCGCGTAACCAGTTGAATAAGCCGTTGCCAACCGCGGCCAGAGTTAGGCCGGCTGCCATCCACCACCACGGTTTATGTTCAAATCTGGCACGACCCAGGAAATAACCTGTGATACCAGCAAAGCTGGCCTGTGCCAGTGCTACAACCACCATCCGGATAACACTGGAACCAAGCGCAGCCCCACCGCTGGCAATCACGAATTGGATGTTAAGAACGGTGGCATATCCCAGGCCGGCTGCGGTCGCGTAGATAATGCCATCGGTCGCTTCATCAAATTCAGGGGTAAGGTATACGCTGTAGCGAACCGAAGCGTACTTTAGGAATTCCTGGATAAATCCAACCACGAGGATACTTCCCAGGATGGTCGCAGCGGTGTCGGTATAAATCCATTTGGATACCTGGAAGAAATTATCGACCAGCGGGATTCCCACTGCCGCAGCCATGATTGCTCCGAGCAGGAATACTCCCAGGATATACCCCTTTGGTTCCGGCTCCAGTCGGTCCTGGATGTAGAAAAATCCCATCCAGATTATTGCTGGGATTAGAGCCAGGAACACTCCCGCAACAATCAAATCTGTCCCAACCCAGACTGGTTTTAAGACCAGGTCAAGGGCATAGACGACTCCCACAAATACAACCAATCCAGCGACAAGCAGGATTGATGATCTCCAGGTGTGTGGGCGTTCATGTGTGGCTGATTGGAAGTGTTTCTCGCAGAACCAGCGCGGGCCGATCGTTTTGGTACCT
>JADGQC010000040.1 GCA_017882125.1 Anaerolineales bacterium | reverse complement strand
CCTATCTTACCAGATGGAGCCCGCGCTCAAAAATATTCCCAATTGTAAAACCTAATTCACGGAAAACGACTTCGGCAGGGGCGGGTGCACCTTGACAGTGTTGGAACTGATAAACAAGTGGCGCGCGATATCCTTGTTGCTTGCACCAGTGGCAAGTAGCCGTAGAATCTCTTTTTCGCGGTCGGTTAGTTCGGCTGTGCCTTGTGTCGGGAGGTCATCTTGCATGATGCGTGCACAATTCAAGTGTATTTATGGGAGGGTTATATTGAAATAAACCATTAATACACATTATACCCAGAGAACCCGGAGGGAATCCGAGAATATCTCATGCGCCCAGTGTTTCTGTGGAGAAAAACGATTTTCTCTGCCAATCAGGCTTTCCCTCTAATACTCTTCTCCACTTGCACAAAGCTCTGAAACACAACGGGAGGGTTTGACCGTTTCTTCAGAACTTGCCCGGTGTTCTCGTCTTGGCATCTTCGACCTTATCAGCTGGATTGGCGCGAACGGAGCTGAGGGTATGACTGCTGTAGCCCACTCGAGGAGTAGCCCTTGACCTGGTTTGCCAACCGTTGTGGCGCTCCCGCCAGGTTGGCGGATACGAGCAAATGAACAAGGGCGGGGACACTTGCACCGCACGCAAGTGCAGGTGAGATCTCCAACCCATCTAACTCTTTGGTCTTCGGGTAAAGGAGGCATCGTAAATTCCCGTCAATCACCCGTCAATAGTCCATGGTGATATTTATGCCACCCAATTTGTTGGTGCTATAGCAAGTAAAAGCTATCCGCATCGCGCTGATATCACCTATGCGTATAGATAAGAACACAGGTTTATTCGGTGTTTTTCGATTATCTATTCAAGAAAAAGAGGAGGGTAGCTTCCGCTTCCTGCTAACGCGGGCAGTCCCCACCGATTAATTTCCATTTGGTACCAGAGGCAGGTAAAACCGAAAGATCTGCCCGCCGAATTGGAAGACGGTAAATGAGAACCAGGGAGCGTTGTTCCCGTTGGCATAGGTTATCCCCGAGGAATTCCTGGCACGCACCTGCCAATAGTACAAACCGGGAGTGACCCCGCCAAGGGCAACGCTGGTATTGGTTCCTGCGGAAATCCAGACTGAACAACCTGGACTCGTATTCACGCAATACTCATAGGATCCGGCATTCGCGCTGGCTGTCCAGGCCAGGGTCAGGCTGGAAGGCGGTTTTGTGGCATTATTGACGGGACTGACTTTATTGAACGTACCAGGCGGGGGAAGGACCATGAAGGACCACCAGGCACTGCTGTCCCCATTGGCATAGGTCACCCCGGAGGAATTGCGGGCGCGTACCTGCCAGAAGTACTGGGTGCCGGGGGTCAGCCCACCAAGGGCAACACCTTTAGCAGCACCGGTAGAGGTCCAGGCTGCGGGGGCAACGCAACTGGCAATGGTATTAAGGCAATACTCGTAGGAATCCGCACCGCTGCTTGCTCCCCAAAGCAATGTGGGATTAACAAGTTGATTGGAGGCTGTATTGGCTGGGCTGGAAAGATTGAATGCTCCGCCAAGAGGGATAGTGAATGTCACGGACACAGGACCGGCAGAGTTATTGGCCTCATTCGATTCAGCCAGTTCGCAGCCCATATCCACATAGGCGCTGAGCGTATGAGTCCCGGCCAATAAAGTTCCACCAGGAATGGTAACCGACCAGGTGCCGCTTGAGTTGCCAGCCAGACCGGCAACGCGAGTAAAGTATTCAGGAGGAGTCCCCAAATACCAGCATCCCTGCCAAACATCATCAACATAAAATTCGATGCGGAATGTGGAGGCATTGGCGGCGCTAAGGTTGGCAACATCCACCGAAATAGTAATATCATCGCTGGTGAAGGGTGCCAATGGCAGAACCCCCAACCTGGTGATCGCCAGATCAGGAGGAGAGAAGGCGGCAACGACGGACTGGGCAGTGCTCATGGGAACGGTGCAAGGGCCCGTGCCGGAGCAACCGCCGCCGCTCCAACCGGTGAAAGCAGAACCACTGGCAGCAACAGCAGTCAGGATGACATTCGTGGTTTTAGGGTAGGCATAGATGCAATTGGCACCACAATTGATGCCTGCCGGACTGCTGGTAACCGTGCCGGTGCCCAAGCCGGTTCTCGAAACATTCAAAACGGAATAATTCGACGGCGCAAGATTTACGATACTGACAGCCACCATGGCCATGCCAGAATAACTGCCTCCCCAGGTCATGGAATGGGTGCCGCTATCCCAGGTATCATGAATATAGACGGTATCGGGGTCTGCATAGCCCACGCCAACTATTGTGTGACCTGTAAGGTTAATCATCACAGGCCGACCGGCATCAATCTCCGCTTTATATTGGACAAAAGAAAACCCGCCGGCATACTGATTATCGGTAAACTGGTTATAGCAATCGGTAACCGAATAACCCTTAGCCTCGTAAAATAACTTTCGCCCCACAGTACCATCCACATAACCAGCCCCCTGGAGGTAGGCACACGTGAGTGGGGCCGCAGGATTGGACCAATTATCAAAGAACCGGGTATATGCATCACCAAGGTTATATGCTGATTGACTGGTTTGCATGTAATCCCCAATCGCATCACCCCTAGCATGCTGAGACCAACCACCCGTAATGTATGGGTCGGGAGCTGAATTGCCATATTGAACCCAATAGTCATCAATTGAACCGCGAATAGCGCGTCCATCCAGCCCAAGCCTGGAAGCGACCAGCGGATTATTAAAGAAAGTGAAGTTGCCGGAGGGAGACGGGGGGTTATCTCCCCAGGAACCCCAGGAACCACTATCCACCAAGGGCATCACACCGCCATTGGTTGGACCGGTGTATATGTTCGGGTACCCGCTGCGGTCATAATACCCGGCGACCATGGCACCCGAAACCGCAGAGCATCCAAAAACCCAGGGGTATGCCGGAACGGTTAAGCAGCGGTCGGTCCCGGAGGTACAGCCTCCAGACTGGCGCTGGATCTCGTAACCAGGCGGAGGAACCGGGGGCCCATGAATAATCATTACATCAACCACATTTCCATCCGAAAGCGAAAGTGATTCGACGGTATAGGAGCCATTCGAAGCAGGTGTGGAAGTTGGATCAGCCCCCTGGATGGGAGTTGTAGTAATTGTAGAAAGCGCGGTTTGTGTAGCCACCGATGAAGGCTCGGGAGTCCCGTAAGGTGTTTCAGCAATAACCAACACTTCCGTAGGCGTTTCCGTCCAGACTTCCTGAGCACGAGCAGAGATCGAAGAACCAACCCCAAAACCAAGGACGAGAATCACACCCCCCAGGGCGATCCCAACGACTAATTTGAAGAATTGTTGCGTAGATTTATCGTTCATGATCTCCATCTTCAATCCAGGGATGAGGAAACGTGTGATTTGTTTAAAAGCTTCCCAAATCATTGTATTCTGCTTCGATTCTATTATTAATTACAATATTGATAATATAAATAGCATGGTACTTAATACCCACTTTACTAGGTGACGAAAATATAGTAAAAATCGACCTTCCAAGCGCCAGGAACCGACCTAACCAGGGAAAATGAAGGAAGGTCACAACTCTGGTTGTGACCTTCCTTGTTTATTACCCGGCGCCGAATAATTTGGCGCTATTGGAAATTACTGGTTTATGGAACGTTGAAGTGCCACCAGGAAGCAGGAGATCCATTGGCGAATGTTGTTCCTGCGGCATTCCTAGCACGAACCTGCCAGTAATAATAAGATCCAACTTTAAAAATCAATATAAATTTCGTTACATAGTTTTTAAATAAAAACCTACATAATATCCAGGGTATTATTTTGGCTACGCGCATTTTCTATCTTACCAGATGGAGCCCGCGCTCAACAATATTCCCAATTGTAAAGCCTAATTCACGGAAAACGACTTCGGCAGGGGCGGATGCACCAAACCGGTTAATCCCAAGGATTTCTCCCTTCTCACCCACCCAGCGCTCCCAGCCCATGGTTACACCAGCCTCAACAGCCAGGCGGCTTTTTGTCATCGACGGCAAAACGGTTTCGCGATACGCCAGATCCTGTTCAGCAAACAGTTCCCAGGAGGGAAAAGAAACCAACCGCACAGAAACAGCCTCCGCAGCAAGGCGCAACCCGGCTTCGACCACCAGGTTTACCTCCGAACCGGAAGCCATCAGGATCAATTCCGGGTCGCCGTCACCAAGATCGGCTAAAACATAGGCACCCTTCGAAAGACCTTCGGCAGGTGCGAAAAGAGTGCGGTCGAGGGTGGGAACATTTTGGCGTGTAAATGCCATCAGCGTCGGTCGGTGACGGCGTTCCACGGCTATTTTCCAGGCTACTGCAGTCTCGTTGGCATCCGCGGGACGAATGACCGTCATTCCGGGGATTGCCCGCAGCGTGGCAAGGTGTTCAACAGGCTGGTGGGTGGGACCATCCTCGCCGACCCCAATACTGTCGTGAGTAAAGACCCAGATACTAGGGTAATGAGAAATTGCAGAAAGCCGGATGGGCTCACGCATGTAATCGGCAAAAGCGAGGAAGGTGGCTCCATACGGAATGACTCCGCCATGGACTGCCATACCATTAACCACCCCGCCCATTGCATGTTCACGCACTCCGAAATGGAAATTTCGACCAACGGGCGTATCCGGTTCGAATGCAGGTGAGCCATCAATCCAGGTTTTAGTGGAGGGGGCCAGATCGGCTGACCCGCCGACGAGTTCCGGGATTTTCTGCGCAAGGGCATTAATTACTTTTCCGGAGGCAATACGGGTTCCCATCCCCTTTTCGTCAGTGGGAAAAACCGGAAGCACAGACTCCCAATCCATGGGCAAGTCGCCGCGCAGACGGCGTTCCAGTTCGAGCGATTTTTCCGCCTCTACAACCCGGAATGCAGCCATTTCGGAATTCCATGTTTCTTCCCATACCCGTCCTTTTTCAATTGCCTGCCGGAAATGGTGGAGAACATCCTCGGGGATTAAAAACCGCGGTTCCACAGGCCAACCCAACTTTTCCTTGGCACCGTTCAATTCTGCATCACCGGGTGGTTCACCGTGAGCCTTGCTGGTGCCCTGCCTGGTTGGCAATCCAAACCCGATGGTAGTTCTGCAAACGATAATTGACGGGCGAGGGTCGGTCTTTGCGAGGCGAATGGCAGCATCTATTTCTTCCACATCATTGCCATCAGCAACCCGTAATACCTGCCAATCATAGGCAGCAAACCGGGCAGCACGGTCTTCGGTAAAAGCAATATCTGTTGAGCCATCGATGGAGACGTGATTGTCATCGTACAAGTAGATGAGTTTCCCCAGCCGCAAATGACCCGCCAAGGAAGCTGCTTCAGAAGAAATCCCTTCCATCAAATCGCCATCAGTCACAATGGCGTAGACAAAGTGGTCGATCACCTTGTGCGCATCCGAGTTGAACTCTGCGGCAAGATGGGCTTCTGCAATTGCCATCCCAACCCCATTGGTAAATCCCTGCCCGAGCGGACCAGTGGTTACTTCCACTCCGGGGGTCAATCCATATTCAGGATGACCAGGTGTCCTGCTTCCCCACTGCCGGAAATTCATTAATTCATTCAAAGGCAGGTCATAGCCGGTCAGGTGAAGGAGCGAATATAAAAGAGCACATCCATGACCTCCGGAAAGAATGAAACGATCCCGATTGGGCCAAGCAGGGTTTAGGGGATTGTGTCTCAGGTGCCGGGTCCAAATGGTGTAAGCAATCGCAGCACAACCCATGGGTAGTCCAGGATGTCCTGAATTTGCCTTTTGAACCATGTCCACCGAGAGGAAGCGCAACGTATTCACCGCCCGCAATTTCAGGTCGATATCTGGTGTCATTTAGCTACTCCTATTATGTAATAAATGCAAGTTCCGTGGGATTCCCGGTCAATTATTTTGTCAAAGATTGCAAGGATGCTGATATGGTTCTTTGAACTACACATGCTAGAATAAATCGAAATGCTTTAGGATTTCCCAATTGTTATCATTGCAATACTTTGTCCCAATTGTAGCACTGACGAAGAGCAAGAAACCGGGCGATCAAAATACCTAAATTTATAATATTTCCAAGATCATAAATAATAAGTATATGAGACTGATTCCATTATCAGCCAGTAATTTGGAAATATGAAACGGATTAAATTGCAGAAATCAAAAGAAATTTTTGATAACCGAGTCCCAGAATCTCAAATTGGGATGCAACATTCAATACCCAAAGACTGCACGATCCTGATCGTTGAGGATATTGTATCCAACTTTGTATTCATTTCCAGCATACTTGGCAGCCTGGGTGTCAACTGCGAATGGAAGACCTCCGGCTACGAAGTGGCTGAATACACCAATTCACTGCCTCGCCTCCACCTTATCCTGATGGATATGCTCCTGCCCTACGATGATTGTTTTTCCGTGGTTAACATTCTGCGTACGTCCGAGCAATTTAATGATGTCCCAATTATTGCCATGGCTGCGGAATCCAGCATGGACCAGATGGCCAAGGCACGTGAATTTGGTTTCGATGGTTTCCTTGGCAAACCCATCGATCCGGATCGTTTCATGATTCAGATCCAGAAAATTCTGTGTGGAGATCCTGTTTGGGAATTGAATTGACCGGTGTAAATAGATAGGTCAAATTGTGGGGGGTTGAAGCTAAGATTTTTCCTTCTCAAAAACATACCCTGTCCCCCGCACGCTATTAATCCTGCGAAGTAAAGAAGGAACCCTCGCCAGTTTCAGCCTTAATCTGCTTACCAAAGGACGCAGGATCTCTGGCGCTTCCTGCTGCGAGGTCGAGTACCCCTGAACGAGTAATACCAATTCACGATGGGTAAATACTTTACCCATATTTTCAGAAAATATCTTGAGCAACCTGCCTTCAGCGGGAGTTAAAAAAACCGTGCGCGAGCCCGAGCGAACAAGCCTCCTGCCGAAATCAATCACGGTATCATCTCCCAGGGTGACGATGGCGTTTCCATCGTTACTGGCACTTTCCTCATGCTTTTTCGCTGCAATTTTGGCAGCTTTTCGCAGAAGTCCGCGCGAAACGCTTTCCAGAATGAGGTTGGGTGAAGCAGGCTTGAGCAAATAGTCCTGGATGCGGTTGCGTAAGGCTTCTATAGCAGAATCCATGGAACCGTGTGCGGTGAGTAAAATAATCTCCACATCGGGCGCTGATTTAGAAACCACCTTAATTACATCCAACCCGCTCATGCCCGGCATGCGCAAATCGAGCAGCATCAAATCCACCGAGTTGAGACGAACGTAGTCCACGGCTGCTTCACCGGTAGCCACAGCAGTTACATGGTAACCTTCCAAACGGAGAATATCTGATAAAGTCTGTCGTTCGACCGGCTCGTCATCGACTACAAGAATGTTGCCTTTTTTGGTCATGACTTTTCCTTCGCAGGCAAGGACACCCTGAAACAAGCTCCAGTGCCGAGACCAGATACCAGGTCAAGGCTCCCGCCATGTGCTGCGATAATACCATAACTAACTGTCAACCCCAGCCCGGTCCCACCTTTTTTGGTAGTAACAAACGGTTCGAAAATTCGCGTACGGTTTTCTTCCGAAACCCCGGGACCTGAATCCTGAACAAATATTTCAACCATATCCTTTTCCTGGCGGGCGCTGATCTGCAATTCGCCACCGTCAGGCATGGCATCATAGGCATTTAAAATGAGATTGATAAAAACCTGTTCCAACTGGCTGCTGACTGCCAATACGGAAGGCAGCCTGGAGGAGAATTTTACGCTTACCCGGATGCTGCGCCCATCCAGTTGAGCAGTGAGCAACTTTATCACCCGCCCCAACAAGACCACCAGGTTTACACGCTGGGGTTCCACACTGCCTGGTCGGTAAAAATCCAACATCCTCTGAACCGTTTTCATTAAGCGGTCCAATTCATGGTTCGCCAAATCAATGTATTCACGCCTTTTTTTAGGGGTCAGTTCAGTGCGAGTCGCCAGGTGCATGCAGTTCTGGACGGCCTGTAAAGGATTATTTATTTCGTGGGCGAGGGAGGCCGTGAGACGACCGGCGGCAGCCATTTTCTCGGCCCGGATGAGCGCCTGCTGCGATTCTTCCATCCGCCTGATATATTCCCGCTGCTCTTCGTACAATTTGGCATTTTCCATTGCGACGGCTGCCTGGCGGGCGATAAGCAGGAACATTTCCCAGTCGACTTCGCGATAAGCGGTTTCTTTTTGTTCGCGTCCAACAAAGAGGACGCCGCGGGCTTTAAGACGGGCGATTGGCGCGATGAAAGCAGTACTTAATTTACAAGAGACGAGGAGGGATTGAAAACCTGTATTGTCCGGTCCGGTCGAGTTTATCCATGCGGGAGACCCCAGCGCAAATGTACGCCCAATCAACCCGCCATCTGGACCACTCTTTCCCCCGGGAAGGGTAATTCCCCGACCCGCAAGCAACTTCAGGGATTTGTCGGTTTCCGAGTACTGATAATACCCGGCATTCGAACTGTGCAGGTGTTCGCAAACGGTTTTCTCAACAATTTCGACGAGTCGGTCAGGCTGGGTTTCTGCCAAAAATGTCTCAGTCACATCGAAAAGTGGACGGAGAGCCTGGATGCGGGCACTATCGCGTTTTTTCAAGTTGTCATTAAGAGCTTGTTTTACAGTAAGAAGAAGTTCACTGCTGGAATTAAAAGGTTTTAACAAGAGACCATCCACGCCCTCACGAAGAGCCTGAATGGCAGTATCGACTGTCCCAAAACCGGTCATTACCAAAACGGCAATATCCGGCTGCTTCTGTTTGACATGGGCAATTACATCGAAACCACTAATCTCAGGCATGCGGATGTCGACCAGTAATAAATCGAATTTATTCTTTTCAACAAAAGTCATTGCTGCAGCAGGATCCGTGAATGTAGTCACTTCGTATCCAGCGCGGTTAAGCAAGCGCTCACAGAGGCGGGTGATCCCAGGTTCGTCATCAACCACCAAGATTTGAGTGCCTGCCATCAATTTACCTCAACGGGGATCCAGACTGAAAAAATTGAGCCCTTGCCAACCTTACTCTCTGCTTCAATGAAGCCCCCATGTTCGGCAACAATACCATAAGAAATGGAAAGACCGAGACCGGTGCCACCCTCTTTTGCGCGCGTGGTGAAAAACGGCTCAAATATGCGTTCGAGGTTATCAGGTGAAATCCCGATCCCCGTATCAGAAATAACCACCATCACCCAATCCTGATGATCGCGGCTGCGGCGTGTGCTGGATATGCGCAATTCGCCGCCATTTGGCATGGCGTGCAAGGCGTTATGGACCAGATTAAGGAGCACTTGCTTCACCTGGTTGCTGTCCACTGAAACAGTTGGAAGTCCAGTGGGAAGATCCGTTATCAGCTTGACGCCGCTCGTGTGAAGGAGGTGGTTTACAAGTGCCAGCACTTCTTTAACAATTTCATTGATGTCGGAACGTGTTCGTACGCTTTCACTTTGGCGGGCAAAGTCAAGCAGGCGCCGGACCACATCCGTTGCGCGGTGAGCTTCGCGCAATACCAACTCGAGGTCAGCGTGCAAGCGGGAACCAGGAGGAACCTCTTCTAGGGTCAATTCAGTAAACCCTGAAACGGTGGTTAATGGGTTATTTAATTCGTGCGCAATACCGGCAGCCATTTCGCCGACCGCAGCCAATTTTGCCGCCTGGACAAGACGTCTTTCAGCCATGCGTTGTGCAGCGATATGCTCCTGGAGCTCTTCCTGCGTGGCACGCAATTGCTTTACAGTCATCTGCAATTTTTGATACTGTCCCACATTCGAGATCACGCTGGCGAGGATTCCTCCCAGACTCTCAAGGACTTGCAAATCGTTTTGCGAGAAGGCATTTTTCCGTCTGCTCTCAACTTCAATAATCCCGAATGATTGATCGCCCTCTTTCAAAGCAACGCACATTTCAGAACCGGTCTCCCAGCCGGGACCGGGAAAATATACAGAATCCCTATTGACATTGTTGACCAGTACACTTTTCCCGGTTGACGCCACGCGTGAAGCAATCCGGTTTTCTCCCGGAGATCTCAAGGATTCCAGACCATTTTGCAGCTGGTCGGTCCCCTTTCCACCAATTCCAGCCACCTGCAGCTCTTTTTTAGGTCCCCTGACCAGTGCCACGGCAGCCAGTTCGTAGTTGAAATTCCGGGCCATTATTTCAGCAGCGCTCTGTGCCACTTGGCGAACATCCGTTTGACCAATCACTTGCTCCACGACTTCATGGATCAGGCCCAAATTTCTCGCCCTGGCCTCTGCTTCCT
This sequence comes from Anaerolineales bacterium, assembly GCA_017882125.1. Classification (GTDB taxonomy): domain Bacteria; phylum Chloroflexota; class Anaerolineae; order Anaerolineales; family Villigracilaceae; genus UBA877. The sequence continues at coordinate 7,527 of JADGQC010000040.1, read as the reverse complement.
GGCGCAGCCTCCCGTTCTCCACCAAACCTGCGATATAAGAGGCTATCACCGAGAGCAGATGTTCGTCACTGACTGTGAAAGCTGCTTCCATTTCACTTTCCAGCCCCAAATAGCCAATGACCTGTTTTCGATATTTTACCGGGGTTATTAAAGCCGAACGCGACCCCGAATAAACCGGTTTATAGGAAGATTCCGCGGTAATTAACTCGATCCGATTTGAACCATCCTTTGAACTCAGACCTTGATGCTGCACCTTCGAAATTGCTGCGGATACGATCGTCCCGGTGCGATCAGCATAATTATGGATACCAGTGCCATCGGATGAAAAGAGGTATAAATTTATTCTTGACGTATTAAAAGCCCGCTGAAGCAAACCAAACGTTCTATGGATAACCTGGTCCATATCCTGGGATGAAAAGACTGTCACAGCAAAATCATTCAGCAATGCCATGCGGTGCAAGTGATCGGACAGGTCCGTGAATGCAACAATGCCCTCCACATAAGGGGCAATTCCTTTAGAAAGTTGCTTGAGTTTTTCAATTGTTACAGTCGAAAATGGACTTTTTCCCCAAACAGCAACCAACCCGATCACCCGTTTCCCAATCACCAGAGGAAATCCAGACCAAACCCTGGAAGAGGGTGCAAACCCCAGGCGAGGTATCCTCTTCCATAAGGGATCAGTTTTCTCAATACTGTGAATTTTCCGGGTTTGGATTATCTCCTGCAGTACTGGATTCCCGCTTATGGACAAACGTTTTTCCACCAAATCCGAGCCTGGAATATGCGCTTTGATCTCAAGAAAATCGCCCGAACATCCTGCCAGCCAGCCAGCCTGGCATTCGGAAGCTTGCATTAATACTTCCAAGAGGCGATCCAAGGCTTGCGGCATGTAAAAAGGAACGATATCAGAATTAAAGGGAAACGGTTCGGTTGCTAAATCATAATGCGAAGAGTCGGAATGCCCGAGGGCGACCTTCTGCCAATATCTGCGGGCAGCAATGGATTGCTCCGCTGCAGCCACCAAAATGACCTGCTGAGTTACCTGGTTCGGGAAAACAAAAAGATTCTGGCCGGATATGCCGGATTGAGCAGAAACAGAGTGCGGACGTATTCGCTTCCCTGCCAGTGCTCCGTCCAACCAGGACTTTAGTCCAGGCTGCCTGATATATTCCAGAATCATGTTACGTTGTTTAAGATTGATTTTGAAATTACCAAGCATTTCCCAGTCAGTTGAACGCTCCAGCCAGGCTGCCCAGGCAGCTCCGGTTAATTCTCCCGCCTCTTTAAGCTGAAGGTTCAATTGCCTTTTTTCCATTATTCGTTCCCTCGCTGGTGATTATAAATCACATCCCCTCAAAACCAAAATGGTACAATATCAGGCATATCCAGGAATTGGTGAGAATCGAATTCAAGATTCAACAATAAATTTCACCAAGAGAGCTTGAATAATATAGTTAAAGATTCAAAGGATAATTTTTGGCTACGCGCAGTATAAGATTATCTATCCTTGTATCCCTGGGGATCATTTTGATAGCGCTATCGGGGTGGCTTGTTTATCATGCGTTCCGGCCCGCCACATCCTTTAATGGTCAACGAGCATTACAGGATGTAGCTGCCCAATTTGCTTTTGGACCACGAACTCCAGGAAGCACTGCCCATGCCGAGGTGATCGCATACATTCAAAAAGAATTGGTCAACGCTGGCTGGACGGTCGAAATCCAGTCCACCGAATGGCTGGGATTTTCGGTGCAAAATATCATTGCCTCCTGTTCGAGCAGCGCCCCCCGTATCATTGTGGGTGCACACTACGACAGCCGCCTGCTAGCCGACCAGGATACCGGACTTGGAAGAAACCAACCAGTGCCGGGAGCCAATGACGGAGCGTCGGGAGTGTCCATCCTACTGGAATTGGCGCGCACGCTGCCTGCTGGGAGTGTGCCGATCTCGCTGGTTTTTTTCGACGCCGAAGATAACGGCGGTTTGGATAACCGGCAGTGGATCATGGGGTCGCAAGCTTTCGTGAAATCGTTAACTGTAAAACCGGAAGCGGCAGTCATTGTGGACATGGTCGGTGATGCCAGCTTGAATATTTATGAGGAGCGAAATTCAGATCCCAAATTAACGGCTGAAATTTGGGCGCAAGCTGCTGCCCTGGGGTTTGCGAAATATTTCATTGCAACTCCAAAATACGATATGATCGATGACCACTCCCCTTTTCTTCAAGCCGGCATCCCCGCGGTGGATATTATCGACTTTGACTATCCCTACTGGCACACCAGCGCAGATACATTGGATAAGGTCTCCGCACAAAGCCTGCAAGCAGTTGGCGAAACGTTATTGGCCTGGCTTGTATCAAAAAAATAAAAGGGAAATTGAAACCATATGAAAAAACCAATACCTACAACCCCGCCGCGCGAACGTGTTTTTTTGGTCGGCGTGGAGGTACACGGCCAGGACCACATCCTGACCCTAGAAGATTCCCTGGCTGAACTATCGCTGTTATGCGATACAGCCGGCCTGGAAGTGGTGGGTGAACTGACCCAAAAAATCGACCGACCCAACCCGGTGACGTTCATCGGTTCCGGCAAAGTGGATGAACTTAAAGCGCTGGCCGATGACAGCCTGGCGCAGGCAGTGGTATTCGATAATGAACTCTCCCCGCGCCACCAACGAGAACTTGAAGAACACGTGGGTGTCAATATTCGCATCCTCGACCGGACCGCCATCATCCTGGACATTTTCGCCCAGCATGCCCATACCAGCGAGGGCCAACTGCAGGTGAAACTTGCGCAATACGAATATTCCCTGCCGCGCCTGACCGGTCAGTGGACGCATTTAGCCCGCCAGGGGGGCGGCGGAGGCGGACGATCGGGATCGGTGGGCGGCGTGGGCTTGCGCGGTCCCGGCGAAACCCAGTTGGAAGTGGACCGGCGTGCCGTCCGGCATGAAATTGCTCATCTAAAGGATGAACTTGAAAAAGTGCGCGCCCGACGCTTGCGCCACCGGGTACAGCGCAAACGGTCCCGGATCCCAACCGTTGCGCTGGTGGGTTACACCAACGCCGGGAAATCCACCCTGCTTAACAAATTAGCGAAGTCGGATATATATGTAGCCGACCAACTCTTTGCCACCCTCGATCCCACCACCCGACGAGTGGAACTCTCCGGAGGTTACCAGGCCCTTTTTACTGATACCGTTGGCTTCATCCAGAAACTCCCCACCACCCTGGTGGCTGCATTTCGCGCCACGCTGGAAGAAATCGCAGAGGCCGATTTACTATTGCACGTAGTGGATATATCGCATCCGAATGCGATGAACCAGGCTGAAGCAGTTCACGAGACGCTGAAGGAAATCGAAGCCGAAAACGTGCCGATGATCACAGTCCTAAACAAGATCGATCGCTTAACCGACCCAGGAGCTGCCCGCAGCGCTGTGGAGCGCTTCCCGCAAGCAGTGGCGATATCCGCCCGGACCGGTGAAGGGATCGATGACCTGCTCGGTATGCTGCGCAGTACGTTATATGAAACTTTCACCCCCATCCTGGTGCGCCTGCCCTACCAGGAAGGGCAGCTCATTTCTCTTTTTCACGAGTTCGGCCAGGTTGAACGTTTGGAGCATGGACGAAAAGGAGTACTCATACAGGGGCGGATTCCCGGCCGGCTGGTTGCCCAATTCAAACCCTGGCAGGTAAAACCGGGTGAGAATGAAAAGGAAGAAGAAGAATCAAATATTGAACAAAGTAATTGAGCGAATCTGCAGGTTTTTTAAACGCCCCGGGGATTCCTGCAGCATTTCAGGGCCTTCCACATATAAAGACACCGAGATTACACTCAAGTAAACATCAACCCCCACCATTTTCAATCATGGTGGGGGTATTGGTTAGATTTTCGGTCCCGCTGCCATGACTTCCCGAGGAGTGTCCATTTCAAATTTTTTCATGTTATCGATAAAACGGGAAGCGAGCTGCTTGTATTTTTTCCAGTATTCCGTTTCTTTTTGCCACGAGCGCGAAGGAAACATCACGTCCTCGGGCACATCCGGGCAGGTTTTGGGGACCTCAAAGCCGAATACCGGATCAGTATAAAACTCGACCTGATCCAATCCACCAGTCAATACCGCGGAAAGCAAAGAACGGGTGTGCTTGATGCTGATGCGTTTGCCCACTCCGTAAGGACCACCCACCCAGCCAGTATTAACCAGCCAGCATTTTACTCCATATCGTTCTATCTTCCGGCGGAGCAATTCAGCATAAAATGCCGGTTTATGGACCATAAATGGTCCTCCAAAGCAGGCGCTAAAGGTAATTTCAGGCTCGTCCCGCAGCCCGACTTCCGTCCCGGCAATCTTTGAGGTGTAGCCGGAAATAAAATGGTACATGGCCTGCTCAACGGTGAGACGCGCGATGGGAGGCATAACTCCCGAAGCGTCACAGGTCAGGAAAATAATATTTTTTGGATGCCCACCGCGCTTTTCAGGGACTGCATTCTCAATGAAGGTCAACGGGTAAGCGGCCCTCGTATTCTCGGTAAGAGAGTCATCATCCAGGTCGATATTGCGGGAAACGGGGTCAAAGACCACATTTTCGAGGACAGTCCCAAACCGCCGCGTGCAGGCATAAATTTGAGGTTCGGCAGTCGGTGACAGTTCAATGACCTTGGCGTAACAGCCATCTTCGAAATTGAAGACCCCGTTGTCGGACCAGCCGTGTTCATCGTCACCGATCAAGCCCCGGTTGGGGTCGGCAGAAAGGGTGGTTTTCCCCGTCCCCGAAAGGCCGAAGAAAAGCGCCACATCCCCGCTTTTGCCCACGTTAGCCGAGCAGTGCATCGTCATCACGCCATCCCGCAAGGGTAACAGATAATTTAGAAGGGTGAACACGGATTTCTTGATCTCGCCACCGTAACCCGTGTTCCCAATAATGCAAAGCTTTTGGGCGAAATTAAGCACGATGAACGTTTCGGTAGGTGTCTGATCGATCTGGGGAAAAGATTTAAAGCCGGGAGCTGCAATGACAGTAAACTCAGGGGCAAAGCGGCGGTATTCCTCGGCAGATTCCGGCTTAATGAACATATTGCGGGCAAACAGGCTGTGCCAGGCTGCTTCCGTGATAATCCGCACCGGTAATCGGTAATCAGGATCGGAGCCACCGTAACAATCCTGGATAAAGATATCCCTGCCCTGCAAATATCCCTGCAGGCGGGCGAAAAGCTCGTCGAATTTTTCAGCACTGAACGGGCGGTTATATTGACCCCACCAGATATTTTCCTCCGTAGTAGCTTCCCGCACTATAAATTTATCGCTGGCAGCCCGGGCGGTATGTTTGCCGGTATTAACCACAATCGGTCCCTGGTGGGAAATGGAAGCCTCTCCACGGAAAATCACTTCTTCATATAAAGCTTCGGGGGGCAGATTCCAATAAACCTTGTTCAGATTGCTCAAGCCGAGTGTTTCCAAACCATAATCGGCACGCGTGGCCGCGGCTTGATCTTCGGCAGGAGTTTTAATATTCAGTAAATTATTCATTCCTTACTCTCCATCACTCCCTCCCCAAATAACAAGGGATCGGGTCATTAGTCTTTACAACCAGTCCCTGATGATTTTCCGGTCACCAATATAAATATCGCTGGGAGCATTTGGATCCAGCGCCCATTTCATACGGTCGATGCCTTCGGTCAACTCTTTAACGCTGCCGGCATAACTCAGGCGCAGATGGTTTTCCATCCCGAATTCTTTTCCAGGTACAGTAACCACAAGCGCCTTCTTGAGTAAAAATTGGCAGAGTTCGACTGAATTCCTGGCAACGCTGGTCCGACAATAAGCTTTGAAATCTGGCAGGGCATAGAATGTTCCCTGAGGTTTGACGCAATGTACGTCCGTAAAAGCATGCAGCTCAGCCATAAGAACATCACGGTTATTTTGGATTGTCAAGCGCAGGGTCTCGACTATGGACTGCATCCCGGTCAGGGCACCTTCAGCTGCTGCCTGCATTACCGGAGAGACGCAGGTGGTAGTTTGTGACTGGACGTTGGTCATGATCTCGACCAATTTCCGGGGTGCGATCACCCATCCCACCCGAAAACCGGTCATACCATAGAGCTTTGCCACCCCGTTGACGAGGATGATTTTCGAGCTTTCCACGTCCATGTGGGTGTATTTGCATGCCGGCACTGCCAGTCTGCCATCGAAAACCAATTTGTGATAAATATCGTCGCAAATCATGTAAATGCCTTTTCGCTCACAAAGGTCCACGATTTGACCGACCAAATCTTCAGGATAAATCATCCCAGAAGGATTATTCGGGCTGTTGACAATGATCGCCTTGGTATATGGACCGACCACCCGTTCGATCTCATCGAAGCGAGCCACAAAAGAACCATCTTCCGGGGTTACCACGACCGGGATGGCGCCGATCATCTTGATCATTTCCGGATAACTCACCCAGTAAGGAGCAAGTACGATCACTTCGTCCTGGGGGTTGCATAAAGTGAAGAGGATGTTGAAAAGTGATTGTTTCGCCCCGTCGGAGACAATGATATTCTGAGGAGCAACCACACGGTCATAGTTTTCTTCGCTGTAACGGACAATGGCCTTTTTGAGCGAGGGAGTCCCATCCGTTGGTACATATTTAACGTCCCCACTTCCCAACTTGGCTGCCGAACTGAGGATTGCGGTAATGGGGGTCTTGTTTTTAGGTTCGCCAATCCCCAAATGGATCACCGGTTCGCCTTTTTCCCGCAAGAGCCGTGCTTCCTCATTCAAAGCAATGGTTGGCGAGGCCGGGATCGAACTTGCGACCTGACTCAGACTCATGGAAATCTCCTGATTTTAGGGAAATTTATGATAAATAATGATACGATGGAAAAAGCCATATCCAACAATACCATTATAATTTAGTTGACCAACTTGCTGCGGGGATCATCTGTCACTAATAATTCCATGGAAATAAATAACGGGCCGCGAGTTTCACGGCCCGTTTGCTCTTAACCGTTGTCTTTACTTTTTCTTATTTTCTTTTTTAACTTCAATCACTTCGCGGCCTTTATAAAAACCGCAATTCGGGCAGACAATGTGTGAAAGGATCATGGTTCCGCAATTGCTGCAGGCCACCAGGTTGGGAGCTTCCAGTGCATCATGGGCCCGGCGGCGGTCCCGGCGACCTTTTGAAAGTTTACGTTTTGGTTGTGGGGGCATTCCTTACTCCTTTATATGATTCCAGTTAAGCGGGCTGATTATATCGGCGATACCCACGAGCGTCAAGACTGAATTTTGACAGACTGAATTTGACAGCTGAATTTACAGACCGAATTTACGATTTCCGATCCTTGCGCAGGTACGCTTCCATGAATTCTTCCAGGTTGCCGTCCAGCACCGCCTGGGTATTGCCAGTTTCATGATCCGTGCGGTGATCCTTCACCATTTGATATGGATGGATCACATAAGAGCGGATCTGGCTGCCCCACTCCGCCTTGGTGTATTCACCGCGCAACACGGCGATCTCTTCATCTTTTTCAGCCTTCTTGATTTCCA
>JADGQC010000163.1 GCA_017882125.1 Anaerolineales bacterium | reverse complement strand
GACAGTCTCAGCCAGGCTGTGCAGGTGGAAAGCGGGAAGGACGATCCTTTTAGCCCGACTGTATATGTAAGTGAATTCAGCGAGTCGATGGAAAATGACCTGGGAACCCCGGGAGCAGTGCACGCCTTACAGGGGCTGGCCCATGCTATCCTGGAGGCTGCCAAAGGCCAGCGTGACGTGAAAGAAGCTCAGGAAATGCTGCGAAAATATAGTCTTGTCTTGGGCCTCACCCTCGGCTCTGATACTCCTGAGGAGCGGGTGGTAAAAGGTTGGAATACGAAAAAGAGATAAACATCCAATTATTGTTCACTGGCATTATCCACCGGACCATCTTGAAGGTGAGCTTTTTCGTTATCCAGGTAGAGAGTAATTTTTGAACCAATTGATATTGGGAAATAGTTATCATCATTTTCAGTGTTATCCTACAGCTATCTTACAGCTACCAGAATGGAAGGCGTGGAAAACATAGAAAACATAGGCATATAAACCCCTACATATGGTACTAGGTAGACTAATCACACCTGTATATACCGGGTAGACAGATCTAAACCCAACTCATAATCGCTTGGTCGCAGGTCCGAATCCTGCCGGGCCCACAGACGAAAGAACTCCTGACTGTTACTTCAGTCAAGAGTTCTTCATTACTTTTATTCTGGATTTGTTTCAAATTCGCGGGACGAAATCCCCTTCGGGGACAATGTGTAGTTCGATCCGGGCATCCAGCGCCTTGGCGATGCGGTCCAGAAAGGAAAGGCTGGGTACGCTCGTGCCATTTTCCGGCCGGGCAATCGAGGGCTGGCGCGTCCCGGCCATCTCGGCCAGCTGCGCCTGGGTCAGGCCGCGCTGGATGCGCAGGCGGGCAACCTGGTAGCCGATTTCCAGCGTGCCGGCTGACGCGACGAAATCAGGGGCAGCTTGCTGCTGGCTCTGCCAGTCAGGGAAGGTGGTTGGGGAAAGCGGGCACATATTATTTTCCTGGAGAATGTTCAAATAGCCAAAGCACCAATCAAGAGCGCACCAACGGCCTTCGCCAGCGGCTCGTCCGCGGTAACCAGTGGCAAGGACAGACGGGATGCCAATACTGCGTAACAGGCGTCGTAAGCGGTGATGTTCTGTTCCGCCCCAAGCAAAAAGGCGTCTTCCATCAACTCTGCTGTGGGAACAACCCGCAAGGATAAACGGCCCAGGTCCACCAGGTCGGCTCTCGAATCTTCCAGTGAACGTCCGAAACGGCGGGTGTATTTCAAGAGGATATTCGTGCACTCAATGAAGAACAAATCGGGCACATACAGGTTGGCAGGGGGATCCGCGGCCAGCTGCTCGAACAGGGTGTGCACTTTATCTGAGTAGTCCTCGTCAACAAACAACTTGATTCCAACGCTGGCATCAACAACAAACCGGAGTGGTGCATCTGTCATCGATGACGATCCTCGCGTAAAAGATCAAGACTGGAAGCAGCCTTCTTGGGAGGAGCAAACCGTCGGCGGCGGATGGAGGTCAGAACACGCGTTTGATCTTTGCGTTGTTCTTCTTCATCGAGCGCTTCATAAAGCATCGTAACAACCTGTGCACCAAGGGAACGGCTTCGCAACTGCGCCAGTTGCCGCACTCGGTCATACAAATCCTCGGGGACACTACGCACGTGTAGGGTAGGCATGTTTTTTACTCCTTCAAAAATGATTCTACCACACTAGGTAGCATTATGCAACCACTCATTCAGACAGCAGACGACAGGGTTTGAAGGTCCACATCTAATCCGTTCGTGTGCTGCCTGATTTCCAGGCAAGCCTATTCGTTTTGAAAGTATCCACCTTGGGGCAGTTCCTTGAATAACTTGAATTCACAACAGAGATCGTCTGAAAAAGTACATCAGGCATTGATCTCAGAATCTGGAAAAAGAATTTTAACCAAGGAGTTTGGTTCTCCAAAGCCACCAGCTTTGGTTATCACCAGCATTCCATCCGCCCTGCCCCCAATAAAACGACCGCAAGGACATCCTCTTTTTTTTTTGATTGTATAATTGGTCTTATGCTCACTTTCCCAGAAAAGATCATCTTCACCCTGGCCGCCCTGGCCACCCTGGCGGCCGTCTTCTTTGCCATTCGCCGGCTGGTGCGCATCATTACTGCCGGGCACGGCAAGCCGGACTGGAGCCTGGCGTGGAAGCGCCTGCTCAACGTCCTGGGTCGCATGGTGACGTTCCAGCCGGTATTCCGCTTCCGTTTCTGGCCGAGCTTGTTCCATGCCCTCGTCGGCTGGGGTTTCGGCTTTTACATCCTGGTCGACCTGTTCGACGTGATCAAAGGCTATCTGCCCGGATTTGTCATCCCGGGCATAGCTGGAGATGTATACCGCCTGCTGGCAGACGTGCTCTCGGTTGCCGTTCTGGCCGGCATGGTCTTCTTTATCTTCCGTCGTTTCGTCTTCCGGCCCGCCAACCTGTCCACGCGCCAGACGACCCTGCTCAGCTCGAAGGCGCGTTTTGGCATCTGGCGGGATTCGGCCATCGTGGCGACCTTCATCCTCCTGCATGTCGGGGCGCGCTTCGTGGGCGAATCGCTTGCCATCGCCGCGGCCGGCAAAACCGATAGCTGGCAGCCGTTCGCATCTGCGGTGGCCAGCCTGTGGTCCGGGATGGGCCCGCAGGCACTCGTCATAGGCCAGCATGTCGCCTTCTGGCTGGCCATAGGCCTGATCATGGCCTTCATCCCTTATTTCCCGTATTCCAAGCACGTGCATCTGTTTTTCACTCCGCTTAATTTCCTGCTCAAGCCGGAACGGCGCTCGATTGGCGAGCTGGGCTACATCAACTTGGACGACACCTCGATCCAGCAATTCGGGGCTTCTAAGCTCAACGACCTGGGCTGGGAGCAGTTGATGGACGGCTACGCCTGTATCATGTGCTTCCGCTGTCAGGAGGTCTGCCCGGCTTATGCCACCGGGAAGGTGCTTTCCCCGGCCGCACTGGAGATCAACAAGAGGTATTTCTTGAACACGGTAAATTCGCTCAAGGACTCGCCTCCACTCACCGAGTTCGCCATCCCGACGGAAGCCGTCTGGGCCTGCACCTCCTGCGGGGCCTGCGTGGACATCTGCCCGGTGGGTAACGAGCCGATGCGCGATATTCTCGACATCCGCCGCAGCCTGGTGCTGATGGATAACAGTTTCCCCAAGCAGCTGGAAACTGCCTTCCGCGGCATGGAGCGGGCAGCCAACCCCTGGGGTGTCCCGCCGACCGACCGGATGAAGTGGGCTGAAGGATTGAAGGTCCCCACCATCGAGCAGAACCCGGAGCCGGAGGTGCTTTGGTGGGTGGGCTGCGCCCCGGCAACCGAAGCGCGCGCCCAGAAGGCCGCTCGGGCATTCGCCAAAATCTTGAACCTCGCGGGAGTCAATTTTGCCGTGCTCGGACAGAACGAGCAGTGCACCGGCGATTCAGCCCGCCGCGCCGGCCGCGAGGATATCTTCTTCGGGCTGGCGACGGCCAACGTGGAGCTGCTGAACGAGGTCAAACCCAGGCGCATCGTCACAACCTGTCCGCACTGCCTGCACACCCTGAAGAACGAGTACCCGGCCTTCGGTGGGAATTACGAGGTCATTCATCATACCCAGCTGATCAACGAGCTGATCGGCAGCGACAAGCTTCACCTGGGGCCTCAAGCTCTCAGCGAAAATCGCCAATCTTCAATTACTTATCACGATCCCTGCTACCTGGGCCGACACAACGGCGTCTATGCCGACCCGCGTCTGGTGTTGAAAGAGGCACACGCCGACCTGGTTGAAATGCCGCTGCATGCCGACAAGTCATTCTGCTGCGGGGCTGGAGGGGCGCAGATGTGGAAAGAAGAGGAGCATGGGACCTCCCGGGTCAGTGCGGAGCGCGTTGCCCAGGCCCGGGGCACCGGTGCGGAGATGCTGGCCGTGGCTTGTCCCTTCTGTATGATCATGCTGACCGACGCCGCCAAGGCAGACGGAGAACAGGTCAAGGTGGTGGACGTGGCAGAGATCGTCGCCGAGAGAATGAACGAACTTTGAAAGGACAACCTCGCCTGGAGCACTTCCTACCCGGAAAATCAAACGGGCACAAATCTTGCTGAAATCCGATTGGCGCGAGAATCGGTATCATAATAGCCATGCCCCGCCTGAGATGCGCACTTTGGGATTACCCTCAAGCAGATATTTATTTCCAAGCAGCTACTATATGAGGGCTGCCCGGTCCCAATTCAGTTCACGAGCGAGTGTCCACCACTATACTATGCCGACTTAGTCGAATGCGGATTGATTCAGGAGCTCTATCGAATGTGGCTCCGCCTTGAGAAACGCGCGGGTGCGGCTGGAGGCGAACTAATCTTGTCGGGAGCTCAGAGTCTAGCCAGGCCCAACTCTTGTGCCAATGAGAAGTGAATCCAAACGGAGGTAAACGATGAAATCCATAAACCTGTTGGAAAAACTGGAGTTTCGCGACAAAGATCCACTTGCGCAGCCTTTGCACGTTGACCGCCATGGGAGAGCATTACTCTTTACCTTGAAACCCGGCCAGTCCATCCGGGAGCACAACGCACCCAATTCGCCTTTTTTTGTGGTTGTTTTGCAGGGGAAGGGCATTTTCGCTGGGGGAGATGGGATCGAGCAAACCCTTGGTCCAAACACCCTGCTCATCTTTGATCCTGGTGAGAACCATTTCATTCGTGCGTTGGATGAGTTGGTTTTCGTAGGTTTCCTGCACGAAGTTCCGGGTCCGTAAGAAGATCGTTCTAGTTCAATTACCCGTCCTGGTGCAGGTTTTTACGGAGGTGGAACCTGCTAAGTCGTAGCCTAAGAAAGGAACATATCCTTTTCAACAGTGAGACAACATGATCCAGCTCAAGCGAGTCTACGATCCTATTGCACCGGAAGATGGCCGTCGTTTTCTAGTAGATCATCTTTGGCCACGCGGGATTAAGCGGGAGAATCTAGCCCTTGACGCCTGGCTAAAGGACGTGTCTCCTAGTGACAACTTGCGGAACTGGTTTGCTCACGACCCGGCGAAGTGGGATGGGTTTTGTCACCGTTACTTTGCCGAACTGGATGGCAAGCCTGAGACCTGGCGGATTATCCTGGACACAGTCCATCAGGGGAATGTCACCCTGCTCTTTAGCGCGAGGGATATACAGCACAACAATGCCGTCGCGCTGAAGCTGTATTTGGAAGCACGCCATTTGTCGGAAGGAGAGCAATGACAATCCCTAATAGCCCTCGCGTGGTCATCATAGGAGCTGGATTTGCGGGACTATGGGCTGCCCGTACCTTGTCCCATTCGCAGACCGACGTTCTTGTTCTGGACCGCAACAATTATCATACTTTTTCCCCGCTGCTCTATCAAGTCGCGGCAGCGGAACTCGAACCGGAGGATATTGTTTATCCAGTGAGAAGCGTCCTGCGCGGGCAGCAGAATATTCGTTTTCTCATGAATGAGGTTGGAGAGATAGACCTTGCCGCCAAACAGGTCAAAACCACGGATCACGTTTTCCCTTACGACTTTCTTGTTTTAGCCATCGGTAGTACCTCCCACTTCTTTGGAGTGACAGGCGCAGCTGAGTATGCTTTCCAACTGAAGACGCTGGAACAGGTAATCGCTCTGCGCAACCATATCCTGTTTCGCTTTGAACGCGCACTGTGCGAAACCAACCCTGAGCGGCGGCAACAAATGCTGACCTTTGCCATCGTCGGCGGTGGGCCGACCGGAGTGGAATTCGCCGGCGCTCTGGCCGAACTGATCCGTGGCCCGCTGGTTAAAGACTATCAGGCCCTCGATCCCCGAGAGATGCACGTCCTGTTGCTGGAAGCAACTGACCGCCTACTCGCCCCCTTCCCAGAGCGGCTCGGAACCTATGCCGCAAAACGGCTGCAGAAGATGGGAGTGGAAATACGTCTGGGTGCGATGGTCAGCCAGATCACACCTGAGAATGTGCAATTTAAGGATGGGACAACAATTCCCCTGGAAACCGTGATTTGGACAGCTGGTGTGCACGGTGAGTCCTTCAATGCAGAACTTCCGACAATGCGGAATGGGCAGGTGAAGGTCCTTCCGACGCTTCAAACCCCTGACTACCCCGAAGTCTATGTAATCGGCGATCTGGCCTACATAGAAGAAGATGGGCATTCACTGCCAATGCTCGCCCCGGTCGCCACTCAACAAGGGGAAGCAGCCGCCCGCAACATTATTCGCCAG
>JADGQC010000005.1 GCA_017882125.1 Anaerolineales bacterium | reverse complement strand
TATGGCCGGTATTTTTGGCTTTTCATCCATCCCCTCCCAGGAAATGCCCAGTTTTGGCCTGTTGGACCTGGTAATTAAAAAGGGTGCCCATATGCTCGGCTATGGCTTGCTGGCATTGGCATTTTGGTATGGATTACATTTGGATAAACGCCTCTGGTGGCTTGCGCTGTTCCTGGCAGTACTATATGCCATAACGGATGAATACCATCAATCTTTTGTACCGGGTCGTTATCCGAGTTGGGTGGATGTGCTAATTTTTGATGGCGGCGGAGCTTCATTAGCTTTACTGGCAGTTTCAGTGATTCGAAAACGGATGCGCGACTCAGCGCATCCGTTTATTTAATACCATCAACCAAATATTAAATGGTTGGCGGCAGGTCTACCGGTGGTTCCATGGGTGGAGGGGGTAACTTGGTTTCCCGGAAACCATTAACGAAGGCCAATACTATCAATAAGATTCCCAGGAATAGCGCCGGGCCGGTGATGCATGCATACGTGTAATTTAACGTATCGTAATTGGCATTAGAGTTGTTCCCCAGGATCCGCCACAGGATTATATCCAAGGACGGCTCGATGCCCAGGAAAATAAAACCGATCAGGGCCAGGACGCCTGGCATGACCTTTTTACGGGTAAATAGAAAGACTGCGCCGCCCAAACCGACCAATACCCCCAAACATGCTACTGCATCTCTCACGTAGTACAGGATTTCAATATTATTCACGGGGATTTCCTTCTAGAATCGGAATAATTTAGTATACAGCTAAATTGGTTGAAAATTAATACAGGTAACAACCCGTTTGCAAAATTATTCGAATTCGATTTCCAGGTCTTCGTTGGTCCCCCACTCCTCCAGCCTCTCAATTTGAATGTCGCTGAACAATTTGTCCTGTCTGGCGGAAACACGATAGCGTTTGACCAGTTCCAGGAGTGCCAGGAAGGTAACCACCACCTCCAGGCGGGTCGGTTTTTTTCCCAGCATTCCGTTAAAGGAGGCGCTTTTTTCCTTTCCCAAGCGGTCAGCGATCAATGCGATTTTTTCCCGAATAGTTATGCGCGGTGCCGAAATAATCGTTCCCAATGCCTGTTTCTCTGCTTCATCCGAAAAAATTTCCACAGCGGCAGCCAGTAGGTCATTGAGGGTAATATCGGAAAGGTCGAGGCGGCTTTCCACTTTGGGGGGAGGAGCCACCCGTAAATATGTACGCAAATGCCGAGTTTCGCGGTCATCCAGCCAGTTGGAAAGTTCCTTGTAGCGCTTGTAAATTCGCAGCTGATACGCCAGCGCCTCGCCCAGGTTTTCCTCACCTGCTTCCCTGACCGGAGGCCTGGGTAGTAAAGCTTCTGACTTGATCTGGATCAACTTGGCTGCGACTACCAGGAATCCTGAAATATCATCCGCAGGAACTTGCATCTGATGGATGTACGCCAGGTATTGGTCAGTGACCAGTGCCAGGGATATTGCGGTGATATCCAGTTCTGCGCGCTCGATCAGTTGCAGGAGCAGATCGAGTGGCCCCTCATAAACGGGAGTCGAGACGGAGTAACCGCCAGACTGGTGGGGGAGCTGGGTTTGTTGCAGGTTCGGATCCATGGGATATTGGGATTATAACATCCCAGCACGATCGGGATATCATCCCCGTATTTGGGGGATAACATCCCAGCAGTATCGGGACATCATCCCCATATGTGGAGGATAGCATCCCGGCTCTCACAGGCTAACATACTTTTTTAATAATTTGACCCTGATAGAAAATATTTTTTCACTTCCGATACTATATGATGTACTGGGGTAGATCATGTCATAGGGCGGTAAAATACCACCCCAGCGGTGCACCGCACTCCGCAGGGGTACACCGTGCCGCGAAGCGGTATAATCCTTTCCTATGATTGACCACATCTATTTGGACTATGCCGCCACCACACCAGTTCACCCGCGTGTACTGGGTGCCATGTCCCCTTACTTCAATGAAACATTCGGCAATCCCTCTTCGATCCATCGCTATGGACAGCAGGCTGAGGCAGCAGTTGAATCTGCCCGCGAAACGATCTCATCAGAACTAAACTGTCTTCCGCAAGAGATCGTTTTTACATCTTGTGGGACTGAGTCTGATAACCTCGCCCTCCGTGGGACTGCCCTTGCCATGCGTGAAAAATCCGGAGCTACCTGGATTCTCGCGAGCCAGGCCGAGCATCATGCTGTCAGTAAGACCGCGATCCAATTGGCAGAGGTTTATGGTTTCCAGGTCGAATGGCTGAAGACCGATAAATATGGAGCCATCACTCAAGAAACGGTGGCGAATGCTATATGCAAGGATACTGCCCTTGTCTCGGTGATGTATGCAAATAATGAAATTGGCACAGTTAATCCGGTTTCAGAAATTGGAGCTGTTTGTCGTGCCCACAATATTCCCTTTCACACCGATGCCGTCCAGGCGGCTGCATATCTTCCGCTGGATGTTCAGACGTTAAATGTCGACTTGATGTCACTTGGCGCGCACAAGTTTTATGGACCAAAAGGCATTGGGGTGCTTTATGTCCGAACTGGTACTCCCATTTTTCCGATCCAAACTGGCGGTGGACAGGAGAATGGTCTGCGGGCTGGAACTCAAAATGTTCCTTATGCCGTTGGGTTTGCAGCAGCACTTCGGTTGACTAAAGAAGAACGCGTTCAGCGCATGGACCACGTCCGCCCGCTTCGAGACCGAATCGTTGGGACAATCCTTGAGGAGGTCCCAGATTCCCTCCTGACGGGTCATCCTGTTGATCGATTGCCCAATCATTGTTCTTTTGCCTTCAAAGATGTGGATGGAAACTTGCTCCTTACCCTGCTTGACGCAGCCGGCTTTGCATGCTCGTCCGGGTCTGCCTGTAAGACTGGTAATCCCGAACCAAGCGAAGTAATGACTGCAATTGGGCTGTCCCGTGATTGGGGGCTGGGATCGCTGCGCGTGACGTTGGGTGCCGGGACAACCCCCGCCCATATTGACGCATTTTTAAAGGCAGTACCTGGCATCATTCAACAGGCTAGAGCATTAACTCCGGATAAGTGGGAATAAGTTATAAAAATGTCTAAAGTCGTTGTTGCCATGTCGGGAGGTGTAGATTCTTCGGTCGCGGCGGCCCTGCTCAAACAACAGGGCTATGATGTTACCGGTATGATGTTGCGCCTTTGGAGTGAAACTGGCAAGGAAGACTCCAATCGCTGTTGCACCCCGGATTCCATGGCTCTTGCCCGCCGGGTGGCAGCGAAGCTAGATATACCTTTCTATGTCGTGGATGCGAAAGAGTTATTCAGATCCATTGTTGTGCAATCTTTCCTGGACGGGTATGCGCGCGGCGTGACTCCCAATCCCTGCGTGATATGCAACCAGCGGGTCAAATGGGATTTCCTGCTCAATCATGCATTGGCACATGGAGCGGATTACCTGGCAACCGGGCATTATGCCCGGACTCGTAAACTGACGGATGGAAGCTGGCAACTATTGCGTTCTGTTGATCATTCCAAAGACCAGTCTTATGTACTTCACGTTTTGACACAGGAAAAACTGGCTAAGGCACTCTTCCCGGTGGGGGAGTATTCCAAGCCGGAAATCCGTAAACTTGCCGGTGATTTTGGCCTGCCTACCGCCACAAGGTCAGACAGCCAGGACTTGTGTTTTTTGGCCGGGGAGGATTATCGTGGGTTCCTTCAACGGAATGCCCCCCAAATCGGTGTTCCGGGAACCATCGTAAATAGTGAGGGGAAAACTGTAGGCGAACACCAGGGGCTGGCATATTACACAATTGGTCAGCGCAAAGGGTTGGGTGTTGAATCTCACGTTCCCCTCTATGTGCTTTCAAAAGATGTGGCGACAAATACCCTGACGGTCGGAGAAAAGGAGGAGCTGGGATTGCGCGATCTGGTTGCCAGGGAAGTGAATTGGATTTCAGGGCAGGCTCCAATGGAATCATTTCGAGCGCAGGTAAAAACGCGTTATACTGCCAGTGAAGCCTGGGCGGAGGTCACGCCCTTGGAAATTGATTATCCAAATGAATATTCCAACAGCATCAGTGCCCGGTTTGATAAACCTCAGCGCGATATTACTCCCGGTCAAGCCGCGGTTTTCTATGATGGCGACTTGGTTCTCGGCGGGGGGATGATTGATTAAACTGCGTATAGCCAGTTTATGATATAATCTCGCTCATCGAGAGAGTTATGACTTTCCCTGCCATCGTATTTGGAATTATCCTTTCTTCAATTTATGGGACCGCTTTCCATTTCTGGAAGGGTGGCGGCTTGAGCAAGCTTGCTTTATACATATTGCTATCCTGGCTTGGATTCTGGATTGGACATGGTATTGGAAGCGCAATTGGGTGGACATTCGCAGCCGCAGGCCCCATCAATGCCGGTTTGGCAACTTTTGGAAGTGCGGTTTTTCTGTTCGTTGGTGAATGGTTGAGTCGGGTGGAAATTTCCACGAGAAGATAATTTCCCCTACAATAGTTCCATTAAATAAAAAAAGTCCCTCCCCGCTGATGGGGAGGAACTTTTTTTGGTTCAATTGAAAGATTACATGGGTTTTACGTGCGCTGCCTGGAGGCCCTTGGGTCCTTGTTCAACTTCGAACTCGACCGCCTGGCCTTCCTGAAGGGTGCGGAACCCGTCAGACTCGATCGCACTGTAGTGGACGAAAACATCCGGGCCGCCTTCGTGTGCGAGGAAGCCGTAGCCCTTCGACGCATTGAACCATTTGACCGTACCGGTCACACGCTCTGCCATTTTATTGCTTCTCCTTACTTGAAAAAAAAGAATAGGATAATGGTGCTCGGTATTCAGTGCGGTCGAGGTGTCCCAGCGATGATTTATTTAAAAAACACCGACCCTCGTGGATTGCTCTTGGGCCGGCTTCCTGCGATTCCAGCACGAACACTTACCACCTAACGGCTACATTTTATCTGGCGGGTTGAAATTCGTCAAGACTTTCGTGATAATATTATTTATTCCTGAAGAAAGGACAACTTCATGGCTGCCAGGATCGAATCATTCTTATCTGCCCGTTTGCATCTTTCCCCTCAACTCGTAGGTGACCGGATATTTTTTGTGAGCAATCTTTCAGGACACCTGAGCCTCTATGCAATGTATTACGGGGGATCGGTTCCCGAACCTCTCCTGCCTCCCGATATTTCCATGCAGAACCCGGATCTCGTGGGAGGCTATTCATTTTATGTTTTACCTCTCCTTGACAAGATTCTCGTCATGCTTGATCACGATGGGGATGAAAACTACCAGCCAATGCTTATTCCGATTAATGGTGGATTTCCAGAAACGGCCTTTGACGGGGCGCTTTCAAATTACCGCGTGCATTTAACAGAATGTGACATCGAAAGGAATATTATTTATCTAAATGCAGAGCGTCGCGACAAAGGGCTCCATGAAGCGTACCGCGGCGACCTGCGGTCTAATATGCTCACCAAACTTGCTGAATCCGAGTGGGGATCCATCCCTTACAGCCCGAATGCTGATCACACTCGGATCTTGATCGGGGATGGATACTCCGCTGGGGACATCGTTTTATGGATGCTGGAAAAGGGGAAGAAAAGTTTGTTGTATGGGAAGCCGATCGACAAGCGCAAGAAAGGGGAATCACTGCCCCCAAATGGTATTGGAGCAGCTGTTTGGACGCCGTCTGGTAGTGGCGTGCTTTTAACGAGCGCCCTGTTTGACGACAAATATAGTCTCGGCGTGATTGACCTTTCCAACCCGGGGGAGATCCAGCCAGCCCAACTTAAAGGAGTTCTGCACAACGGCGTGGGTGAATTGAGCGGCCTCTCGCACCTTAAAGGCACTTATTACCTGGTTGCATTCAATATTGATGGATGTTCGTGGGAGTATGAGGGCACCTACAATGAAACATTGAGGGTGATGACGCTCAAGCACACCTTGGTGGGTGATGGCGATCTCTCGGATGGCAAAATGGAAACCATTTATTATGATATCAAGGGTGACCGTTTCATCCTGTCATTTTCCACTGCGGTCAGCCCTACCCAGGTTTATACCATTGAAGGCAAAGACCGCGAAACCATCGTGATGCACACCGAAGAACGCATCCTGGGAATCCCGGAAAATCAGCTCTCGAAAGGGGAGGACGCTTCATTTGTTTCTCATGATGGGCTGCGGATCTCAGCCCGCCTTTACCTTCCAGCCGATATCCTTGGCTTTAAAGGCCCGCGCCCTTTGGTTTACTATATCCACGGTGGGCCGCAGAGCCAGGAACGCCCTGATTTTGCCTGGTTTTCGATGCCGCTCATCCAATTTCTCACCTTGCGCGGTTTCGCAGTCTTTGTGCCAAATGTACGCGGGTCCAGCGGTTACGGGTTGGATTACATGAAACGAGTGGACAGTGATTGGGGCGGGCAGGACCGCCTCGATCACGTGCATGCAATGACCAGCATCCTGCCAAAAGACAAACGCCTGGATCTAAAGCATTCCGCCGTGGTTGGCCGTTCTTATGGCGGGTACATGACGCTCACCCTCGCTGGTCGTCACCCGGATCTTTGGTCTGCTGCCTGTGACATGTTCGGACCCTACGACCTGATCACCTTCTACGAGCGTCTCCCGGAGACATGGAAGCCATTTTTTAAAGTTGTCCTCGGAGACCCGGCGACCAATACTGGGCGTTCTTTCATGCAAGAACGGTCGCCAAAAACATACCTCGACAAATTGTCCTGCCCGATGCTGGTTATCCAGGGTCGAAATGACCCGCGCGTGGTGGCGAAGGAATCCGAAGAACTGGTGGCGGACTTGAAACGGAAAGGCAAGAATATCGATATCCTTCTTTTCGAAGATGAAGGTCATGACGTTCTCAAATATGCCAACCGGGTGGCATGCTACAATGCCATCTCCGATTTCTTTGTAAAGGTTCTTAAACCATAAAGGAGGAAGGAAAGCTTGTAACCGTCTAATGTCTTTCACTCCCACAGTTACTTGATTTCCGCTACTTATCCAATGCCCTGGAATTTGAATACCACCCACGCTTCTGCCGGTGACCTGGCATTGTTGGTTGGATTGCGCCACAAGCATTTTATTTTCCCGCTCCTCCCTGGTGGGACATTCCACACGCACCGCGGCATTTTGACCCACGACGAATTGATCGGGAAACCCTGGGGCTCTCAGGTATTCAGTCACCAGGGAGCACCGTTTTTTATACTGCAGCCTTCCCTGGCTGACCTGTTGGTGGACCTGAAGCGCAGCACGCAAATAATGTATCCCAAGGATATTGGCTTTATCCTTACCAGCATGTCCATAGGGCCGGGACAAACCGTCCTTGAAGCGGGCACCGGATCCGGGTCGATGACTGTGGCATTGGCTTATGCCGTGGGTCCGCAAGGGCGGGTGGTGACCTATGAAAAACGCACTGAATTTCAAAACCTGGCACGCAAAAACCTTGACCGACTGGGGTTGGATTCACGGGTGGATTTCAGACTGGGCGATATTGGAGACGGCATCACCGAGGAAAATGTGGATGCTTGCTTCCTGGATTTACCGAACCCATGGGATTACATCCGCCAGGTCCGCACTGCCCTCAAACCTGGTGGTTTTTTCTGCAACCTGGTGCCCACCTTCAACCAGGTTGAGAGACTGCTCTACGTTATGAGGCGTGAACATTTCGCGTTTGTCGAGGTGTGTGAGCTCCTGCTGCGCTATTACAAACCGGAACCAACCCGGTTGCGTCCCACCGACCGGATGGTGGCGCACACTGGTTTCCTGACCTTCGGCAGGCGCATCGAGCCCAGCCAGGATGAACGCGCCAGGGGTTTATTGGAGGAGCAGTCAGGAGGGGAATCGGAAGAGCAACCTGCAACAGCGGATTTTGACAATGCGCAGGGGGATAACTCTCAATAGGCTCAATCTTTAATTTCCAAAACTGCTGATAATATCCGGAAATTGAATTTTCTATCAATGAATTATTGGGCAATTCACGATGACGTTCCCCCGCCTGACAGAAGCTGCCATTAGAGAAAACCTGCGCCTTGCATACCGCCCTGGTTTGGTGGCATCCACGGACGGATATGCCGACATGTACACTGATTTGCGCTTGGTTTGCGCTGCAGTGTTGATCCCTCTCATTGTTATTAAAGAAGAGTGGCACGTCGTTTACACCCGTCGCACAGAGGCAGTGGAACATCACAAGGGACAGGTATCTTTCCCCGGTGGTGGCTGTGAAGTGGGCGAGTCAACCCCTGAGCAAACTGCCTTGCGGGAAGCCGAAGAAGAGATCGGATTGAAACCCGGAGATGTCCGCTTGCTGGGAAAACTAAATGAGGTGCTCACAATCACCCGCTACCGGGTCACTCCGGTGGTTGGCGTGATTCCCTGGCCATTCGAAATTCGCACTGAGCCGGCAGAGGTGGAACGCGTATTTACACTTCCATTGGCTTGGCTGGCTGACACTGTAAATTGGGAGGAACGGTCGATTACCCCAGCTGGTTCAGAGCGCTCCTTCCCGGTTATTTACTACCACCAATATGATGGTGAAATTTTATGGGGAGCCACTGCCAGGATGACCCACAATTTTCTTTCCGTGTTGGGATTATTGAATGAATAACGGTAACAGATTTACTGGTCTCAAATAAGCTTTAAGCCTTCTTCATTGGTTGTCGGATGGTGGTGCGCAGTTTCTCGGGTGCAGAGCGGCGGGGGTCACCCAGGTAGATCTCGTGATGTTTTCCATCCCTGACATACCCGCTTTCTTCGATAAACTTATGCAGGCGGGCGATGGTCGGGCCTTCTTCAGCATACGGACCAAAATACATGATTTGCGCCGCCTTTCCTTCTTGGAATGTCTGTAAACGCAGGCGCGCCAGGGCAGGTATTTCTTTTTTCTTTGCAGCCTCAGCTACTGCCAGAAAGAACAATCCGGATGTGACAATTTCCGGCTGCATGATCATCATCGTCCATTTCCAGTCATCTTTGCGCGCCACACTGAATTCGCGCATATCATCCATCCACCACAGCCCTTCAGATGCCATGATGGGGTAATCCAATCCTAATTCCTTTTTAATCATGAACTTGAGCGTGTAAGCCGATGAATACAGGGCTTGTATCGCTTCGGCATATTCCACTGAAGTGTTGGGGTTCCCCTGCCCGTCAATCATGATGAAATTCATGGCTGGCACATCCACTACTGAAAATGATTTGGATGACGGCTCGTAAAGGTATTTCAGGTCTTTTTTCAAGTCAAGTTTTTCCATGCTGCCCTCCATTTAATGATACACCCTGCTCTAACAGGAGAGTCAAGGATATTATGGCACTCACGTTAATGTGGAGTATATAACTTACAGGACAAACAAGTATCTGGAGCAGAGTCGCAGGAAGAATGCCATTAGCGAGAGGTTTTACCGCGAATCAAGCTCCCATTTTCCCGAACCATAAAATTTCCTGGGATAGGTAACAACAAAAAAGCAGGGACGCAATTAATTGCGTCCCTGCTGGTATTCCAACCACGGGGAAGTTACTTCTTCTCTTCCCCTTCGCCTTCCCCTTCTTCCTTCTTGCCCTTTTCGAGGACTTCTGGTTCAGCACCCTCTTCGAGTACGGCGGCCTCAGGAGTAACAACTTCTTCGACCTCTTCCTTTGCAGGCGCTGTCGCAAGGACGATCATCTCGTCCGGCGAATCCATCACTTGCACCTTGTCAGAAAGGACGATATCGCGCACATGGATGCCATCGCCAATATTAACGAGAGTGGCAATGTCCACTGTAATACTCTCCGGAAGGTCTTGCGGGAAAGCCTCGACATCAAGTTCGTTCAAGCCGTTAATCAGCATGGCGTTGAAATCCTTTACAGCCGGGGAATTACCGGTCAGGAGGATGCCCACCTTGGCTCGAATCTTCTCGGTCAGTGAAACAACCATGAAGTCCACGTGGATGAGATTGCGCTTGATATAATTTTGCTGTTTCTCGCGAACCAGAGATGGATATTCCTTGCCATCCAGATCTATCGTGATCAGGCTCGAGGATGACAACCGCCCCAGGACTCTGCCAGCCTCCCGGCCTTCCAGCGAAATACTGATGGGACTCACATTATGTCCGTAAATCACGGCTGGGAGCAGTCCACTTCGGCGAAGGGCCGCTACTTGCCGCCCGGTTGCAGTTCGGGGTGTTGCTTTTAAAACGACTTTCTCCATCTTTACCTTCCTTGAGCGCCTCTCACCCCATTATTATGATGATTTCTTGTAAAATCCAAACCGGATTTCAACACCATCAATAATAAGGGATTACCTTCGCTCTTGCATGAATTTTCCAGCGTTACTGGATTATGACCGGCTTATGCCGGAAGCGGGCGGAATTATACACGCCCTGCCATGATTTGACAAGCAGACGCCTCTCTTCATCACGGTTATAATTCATCAATGCGCAAATACATCTACTTTACGGTTTTTGCCTCGGGTATGACCTCCATGGCAGCAGAGTTTGGCGCATCCCGGTTGATTGGTAATATATTTGGCACAAGCAACCCTGTTTGGGCTGTGATCATCGGTCTGATCCTGGTTTACCTGACCGTGGGTTATTTTATCGGGGGGCGCTGGGCTGACCGGACGCCGCGACCAAAAACGATGTATGCTCTCCTTGCTTGGGGCGCTTTTACCCTCGGCATCGTTCCTTATATTGCCAGCCCGGTGCTGCGACTGGCGGCGAATGCGTTTGACAACCTGCAAATAGGCATCCTGGCGGGAGCATTTGCTGGGGTGCTGGTTCTATTTATCATTCCGGTCACGCTTTTTGGGATGATTTCTCCATTTGCAATCCGGCTCTCAATCAACGACTCCGGCAAAGCGGGGAATGTCTCTGGCACCATCTACGGTATTTCAACGATCGGCTCGTTCATCGGGACATTCTTGCCAACCTTGCTCTTAATCCCTACCATTGGCACAACCCTGACGTTTCTTGTTTTCAGTATCGCACTGCTTATTGTCGCGCTTGCAGGCCTGGCTCTTAGCGCAGGCTGGCGTGCCGTTACACCTTATTTTCTCATGGTCATTGCCTTGGTTTTATTGGCGTTTTTTGGGAGAGGAGGAGGGATCAAGCGGACGGACGGACAGATTTTCGAGACCGAATCAGCTTACAACTATATACAAGTACTCGAAATCAATGGCACCCGCTACCTTCGGCTGAATGAGGGGCAGGGGGTTCATTCAGAATACAATCCACTGACCCTCGAATATGGCGGTCCCTGGCAGCAATTTCTGGTGGGACCGTTCTTTTATGCGGACCGCAGACCTGAGGATATTCGCCGAATTGCAATCGTCGGGTTGGCTGCTGGAACTACAGCCCGGCAGGCTGCGGCTGTCTTCCCGAATGTAGTGATTGACGGGTTTGAGATTGATCCCAAAATTGTGGAAGTGGGCAGAAAATATTTCGATATGAATTTGCCCAACTTGAACGTCATTATTCAGGATGGGCGGTGGGGATTGGGGAGCAGCCCGGAGAAGTATGACTTGATTTGTGTTGACGCATATCGCCCGCCTTATATCCCGCCTCACCTTACCACCCAGGAGTTCTTCCGGATTGCTGCCGACCACCTCAAACCGGACGGGGTGGTGGCGATCAATGTAGGTCGCGCTCCCGGCGATCGGCGGCTGATTGACGGGCTGGCGACCACCCTCGGCACGATTTTTCCATCGATTTATGTGATGGATATTCCCGATACCTTCAACTCGTTGATTTACGCCACCCTGCAGCCAACGGAGAAGATCAATCTCGACCGGAACCTATCCGCACTGGCTGCCCGGCAGGATTCAAATGTGCTATTGGTGGACTCAATGACTCTAACAAGGGACAATCTCCAACCAGCGCCGCAGCATACGGTTGTTTTCACGGACGACAAGTCTCCAATTGAATGGATTACAAACACCATGATCCTGAATTTTATCCTGCAAGGCGAAATAGGTACCATGCAATGAAAACACTGCACAAGATACTATCTTGGCTGGTCACGCTCCTGCTCCCAGTGGCATTGACCTTCCTGGGTGTACGACTCCTGCTGACACATGCCTTCCCTGCCATTGAATATCGACTGCCGGGTTTTCCGGTTGATGAGTATGGGTTTACCCTTCAAGACCGCTTGCATTGGTCGCAATTGTCCATTGATTATTTGGTAAATAATGCCGATATATCCTTTCTCGGCGATTTGACTTTCCCTGATGGCACTCCGCTGTTCAACGCACGCGAACTAAGTCACATGCACGATGTTAAAAATGTTGTCCAACCCGTCCTATGGATCGGGTACGGAGTTTGGTTCTTTACCCTTGCTCTTGGGTTATGGGCGCGGTTCGGGGGGTGGTGGGAGAAATTTGTGAAGGGCATCCAACGCGGCGGCTGGGTGATGGTTGGGTTGGTGGCTGTCATCGGCATTTTTGCCGGGATCAGTTTCTGGCAGTTCTTCACGGTTTTCCACGAGTTATTTTTTTCCGGTAACTCCTGGCTTTTCCTGTACTCGGACACCCTCATACGCCTTTTCCCGATGCAATTCTGGCAGGATGCATTCCTGTTTGCGGGCTTGTTGGATGTCGTTTGCGGTTTGGTGCTTGGACTAAGCCTGCCACTTAAGCGGAAATAATTGGCAATTTCAGGTGATATAATTCCCGTTCTCTTAGGAGGTACCCATGACCGATTATCGTTCTTCAGGAAAAACCACTCTTACCCCCGAAGTTTTGTTGACCATCGCCCGCATGGCTGCCTTGGAAGTAAAAGGGGTCAGGCGCATGGCACCCATCAAGGGTGGTGTAAACAGTTTGTTTGGACGTGGCAATGATGGTATCCGGATTGTGGTTGAAGATGGTAATGCTTTTGTCGATCTTTACCTGATCTTGGAAAGTGATGTCAACATTCGCGATGTCAGCCGTACCGTGCAGCAGACGGTTGGGCGCGCCATCTCCGAGATGACGGGAATGGAAGTCGGGCACGTCAACATACATATTGAGGATATTGATTACCAAACCGAGGCGTAACTTTATATGAAAGCACGTACCAGAGCACGTGGCACTGCTCTGCAGGCACTTTACGAAGTCGACATGGTGGGACACCTTCCAGTGCAGGTCCTGCAAGATCGGCTGGAGGAGGAACCATTTCCTGACGAACTGGCGGAGTTTATCCGCCAGATTATTTTTGGCGTCATCCCGCTGCGGGAACAACTGGACCAGGTGATTGCACGATACGCGCCCGAATGGCCCCTTGATCAAATTGCAGCCATTGACCGGAATATTCTGCGCATCGCCACCTGGGAGTTTGCGGCTCAACGCGATACTCCTGTCAAAGTGGCAATAAATGAAGCGGTTGAACTTGCCAAAGCTTTCGGATCAGATAGTGCCCCGCGTTTCGTAAATGGTGTTCTTGGCAGCCTGGCAGAGCATGAAAATGAAGTCGTCCAATTTCTTCTGCCCAGGGGTCAGTAACGCTGATAATTTTCTTTTGGTCACTTGTCATATTGAAGTCGGAATTTAGCAATATTTACGGGGTTGTTTACCGGGAGTTCAAGTCAAAACCGCTTTCCCTCTCCATAATTTAAACTTAAACCATGTCCAGGAAATTATTTTCAACTTAAATCGATTGATTTCCTCGGCTGTGGGTGGTCCCCGCTGGAAACACATGGATGGGAAAATCTCCCCCTATCTAATCCTCATGTTCCCTTGTAAAATACAGAATGATTGCCTGCTCATAGATCCAAACCAACGACGCTGAAAGGAGGGGCATGCGCATTCGACTCGTCCATCGATCAATTTCTACCCTGGTTCCACTGGGCTGCATTCTCGTCCTGTTGCTCAACGGATGTACTCTTACCTTATTAAACGTTCCGGGGCTAAACTCTTCGACCTCCACTCCGGGTCAGTCTTCAGGCCCAACCGCAACACCCATACCTGCTGCCGCGGTTACTTTCCGGGTAGCTCTGCCGTCACCGCTGCTTGCGGGTGAGACACTATCCCTGTCGGTGGTGGATGAAGTCACTGGTCTGGGACTGAACGCAGTAACCTATGCCATGCAAGGGATGGACTCGTTGCATTACACGGTTGCCATCCCCTTCCCTTTGAACAGCATTATAAAATATCGCTATATCCGCCAGGGGACTATCCCGTTCCAGGAAAATGACTCTTTCAATAAACCCGTGCGTTACCGTATGTACGCAGTCACGGGACCAGGTGCGGCGGATGACGTGATAGCCTCCTGGAGTGATGGCAGTTTCTCCAGCCCCTCCGGTCGACTGACCGGTCAGGTGTTGGATGCATCCAGCAACACCCCCATCCCGGATATCCTTATATCCGCAGGCGGTCAGCAAACCTTGACTGACTCAACCGGGGCTTTTGCAATCGAAAATCTCCCCGTTGGAACCCACAACCTGGTAGCCTATGCCATCGACGGGACCTACCAGACCTTTCAGCAGGGGGCCCGCATTGAAGCAGGACAGCGCACCCCAGTTACGATTTCTCTCACCCCGGCGCAAATGGTCAATGTCACCTTCACCATTTCCGTACCTGCTGACACGGTTCAAAATACCCCCATCCGCCTGGCAGGCAACCTCTACCAGTTGGGCAATACATTTGGCGATCTGCAGGGTGGACTGAGCACGGTCGCTACTCGCATGCCGGTTTTCTCTCCTCAACCGGATGGCTTACTCACTTTATCCATATTGCTCCCGGTTGGAGCGGATATCCGCTACAAATATACTCTTGGAGATGGTTTCTGGAATGCCGAGCATAATACCGACGGCACGTTCATCGTTCGCCAGTTGATCGTCCCTGCTTCGTCGGGACCAATTCAGGTAAAGGATGCCATCCAGACCTGGCAGGCGGGAACATCCTCGCCCATCCTTTTTGAAGCCAGCATACCAGCCATAACTCCTGCTAGTGACATCATCTCGATCCAGTTCAACCCCTACGGCTGGACCGAACCCATCCCGATGTGGCCCCAGGGCAACAACAAATGGGTTTACGAGCTGTATAGTCCCCTGGACATGCTTGGCGATTTTCAGTACCGTTATTGCCGCAACGACCAGTGTGGGGTTACGGACGATTTGCAGACGTCAAATGGCCAGCTTGGGAGATTGGTTTCAACCAGCCTGGTACCGCAGGATCTGCAGGATAGCGTTTCCACTTGGAATTGGCTGCAGGCACCGCCCCCTTCAACCTTGATGGGGGTGCCGGTTACTACGCGTCAGGGATTTACGGCGGGTGTGGAGTTCCTTTCAGGGTACAACCCCACCTGGCAGGCCTGGACTTCGCTCGCGATCCAGGATGTAAAAGGCCGCTACGCCAACTGGCTGGTGGTTGACCCCTCCTGGACGGTTGGGCAGACCGAGCCTTTTGTCTTTTCGCCTGTCCCCGGTGTTGATCCCCTTTGGGCAGATACGCTTGATACCGTCAGCCGCGCCCGCGCTTCCAACCTAAATGTCGCCCTTTTCCCCGCTGTAAATTTGCCTGGCGATTTGAACTCCTTTTGGTCATCTGCCCCAAGGGACGCAACCTGGTGGAATTCCTGGTTCGAACGGTATGCAGCCTTCGCCGATTACCATGCTGACCTGGCTGCGAAAGCTGGTGCCCAGGCACTTGTCCTTGGCGGGGATTGGGTTACGCCTGCATTGCCGGGTGGTCAAATAAACGGAACCAGTTCCGGTGTCCCAGCGGATGCGCATGCACGCTGGCAGACCATCATTTCGGATGTCCGCAGCCGCTTTGGTGGCAGCATTTATTGGGCAACCTCGTATCCAGGCGGGTTGAAGGTAGTCCCTGATTTTGCTGCTACCCTGGATGGGATTTACCTGCTCTGGTATGCCCCCATTGCTGGTTCCGACGTGGATCATATCAAGGCTGCAGCCGGGCAGTTGCTCGACACGGACGTGCAACCGTTCCAGTCCAGCCTGAAAAAACCGGTCATCCTTGCTGTGGCTTATCCTTCGGCTGACAACGCTGCCAGTGCCTCATTGCCTGTGAGCTCATTATTCCAACCGGGCGGCAGTCAGGGACCGGTCAATTTGCAGATCCAGGCGGATATTTACCAGGCGTTGCTGATGGCAGTAAATGAACGACCCTGGCTGGCCGGTTTTGTCAGTAGAGGCTACTATCCTCCGGCAGTGTTGATGGACGCCTCGGCTTCCATCCATGGCAAACCTGCGGCAGACGTGTTGTGGTACTGGTATCCGCGCTTTTTTGGAATTACCCCCTGATCCATATCTGACTTGGCTAATTTATCAAAAGGTCCCCTTTTTCAGGAGACCTTTTTTGATTGGTTACAACTCGTTCTTAACTTTTTGTGCTTTTATTTCCTGCCGGGCCTTTACAAATTCCACCACTGCCGGGACGAATGAGATGAGCACCATGACAATGATGACCAGTTCGAAATTCTTCTGGACGAATTGGATATTACCGAAAAAGTATCCAAGTGATGTAAAGGTCGCCACCCAGGTCACCCCACCCACAAGATTCCAGGTGATAAAGTGGCCATACGGCATCTCACTCACCCCCGCAACAAACGGTGCAAACGTGCGGATAATGGGTACAAACCGTGCCAGGAAGATCGCCATGCCGCCGTGTTTCTCAAAAAAGATATGGGTGCGGTCCATATATTCCTTTTTGATCCATTTGACCTCCCCCGAATAGGCTTTTGCGCCAATGGTATGACCGATCCAGTAATTGGCCGTATCCCCGCTTACTGCTGCTATGGACAGGATAATAAACAACAGCCATGGGTTTAGCGGTCCATGGGCTGCGAATGTTGCCGCCGCAAAGATGAGCGAATCACCTGGGAGGAAGGGAGTCACAACAAAGCCGGTTTCCATGAAAATTACGAAGAATAACAGCCCGTACGTCCAGGCTCCATAGCGGGTGATGATATCGTTCAAGAAAGTATTTATATGCAGGACGAAGTTAATTGCTTTTAGGATCAAATCCATTTTTTTCCCTCGCGGTTGAACTTGAAATCGGAGCGATTATATCAGATTTCAATAATGGTTGGGCAGGAGTCTGCACCGATTTCCGCAGGGCGCGGTTGATCAGTGGAAATGCCGTGAGCATGATAACCAGTTCCAGGATTAGGATCCCAACTCCACCCATAACTAACAATGCATTGGGAAGATCAAGCTGCAGGGTGTTCTGAGCCATTGCCCGCAATGAACCATAGACTGCCAGGATTGCAGCCCCGTTCCATAGACCATGTATGCTTACCGAGGCAAGGTAGCTCAACGCCAGTCGTCCATACCGTTTTTCCAACCGGGCGGATGCGATCCCCCAACCCATGATCCCACTTCCGGTGATATGCATCAGGGAAGCTGCACCTCGTCCTGCCAGGCCAAAACCCCACAACTGCGTGGCGCCGCTCGCAGCCATGAGTCCCTCCAGCATCG
The DNA here is from genome assembly GCA_017882125.1 of Anaerolineales bacterium. Lineage (GTDB taxonomy): Bacteria > Chloroflexota > Anaerolineae > Anaerolineales > Villigracilaceae > UBA877. The sequence goes on along the minus strand of JADGQC010000005.1, from coordinate 24,469 downwards.
CGAATCCGGCCCCGCACAACGCCCCCAATACGAACCCTTCAGCAGGGGATCGCAGCTGTTTGCCCATGAACCAGACGACCGCTGGCTTTGCGGCTTCTTCGATAAGGGGTGTCAGCACGGAGGCGAACAACACGATGGAAAGGATGATCAGTGGATTAGTGAGATAGGGAGCCAATGCAGTCATTAATCCCTGCATGTCCCCGGAATTGGCATTTGCCACCTGGGTCCGAATCTGGTTGATGACTGTGCGCAGGTCAGGGTTGGATACCGCCAGGATTCCGATCAGCAAAATTGCTGCACCAATCACTAGGTATTCCAGTAATACCGCCGCAAGCGTGCTTCCAACCAGTCCAAAACCAAAAACAGACCACACCCGCCGCCGGGATCCAACAGGAATGCCACCCACTCCCACCCAGACCAGGCAGAGGATGGGGAGGCTGATGCCCAGCAGGAACAGCGGTGCCGCCACGATCCAGCCATAAGCGAACGAATTGTCCAGGATTGTTCCGATGATTACCACCGCCGCCCAGGCTGTGAGCAAGCCGCACACCTGCCAGAACCTGACAGGTCTGATTGCGGTTGGCGGAATAACCTTCCCCCTCAGTCGTCTGACGGAGTAAACCAGCATTGGCAGAAGCAGCCCCGCACAGAATAACATGGCGAGTGCGTCCAGCATGCTTGATGCCAGGCTTGTGACATCTGCCGGATCAAAATAAATAATCCCGGTAACCGCAAGGTAGGCCCCGCGGATTAGCAACCCCAGGATTCCCAGACTGCTGAAAAGGATCAAAATGTTGTCGCGGCGATGGTTCAAGTTAAGGTTGGATTCCATGGAGATGCCTATTGTTCCTGGATGCTGACACTGATCAATTCATCACCCGGTGGAAGATAAATCCCGGGTTGAGGGTTCCGTGGAGTTAACGCAGATAAAACCTCCAGGCCGGTCAACACCTTCCCGATGATGGTGAATTGTCCGTTTAATTGCGGATTCGATCCCAGGGTGATAAAGAATCGGGAGCCATTCGTGCCCGGACCGTCGTTGTCCATTGCCAGCATGCCCGGCTGGTTGAAACTCAGCCCTGCGGCAATTTCTGTCTCGAAGAGATACCCGGGGTTTCCCAATCCGGTATCGCTGGGATCACCGCTCATCACCCTGTCGGTGGGAAGAACACGGTAAAAGGTGATGCCGTCGTACCAGCCGTTCCGTGCCAAAAAAACGAAATTATTTACCGCCGCGGGGACTTTTTCTGGGTAGAGCTGGAAAACCACGTCCCCCTTGGTTGTGTGGAGAGTGGCAACGTATTGTTTTAGCGGGTCGATACGATTTGGAGGACAGGCGCTGAATTGCCGGGCAACCAGTGCGTCCATGCGCACCACCGTGTCCAGGCTCGCAAAATCGGCAAGCCCGGTGTATGGTGAATTACTATTGACGAACAAGCGCGGCGTGGCAAACGGTTGTTGTGCAACCGATTGAACGGCTTGCTGAAGGCGGTCTTGCACCACTTGGCTCTCGAAATCAGTCTTATACTGGGTTGGGTTCATTCCAAGACTTGCAGCCTGGGTTATAGTCCATCCTTCGAAATCCTGGGGCGGTAAACTGAACCAATCGGCCTGTTTCTCAAAGAGCAGGTCGCTCATCTCCCAAAATTTGCCTTGCAGATCGGCTGACTCAACGGCCTGTATTGCGAAATTATCTTTATCGTTCCCCAATTGTGGAGCGTGAATATATACCAGGCGCACATCGTTCGGATGAGTCAAACGGATTTGCCTGAGGCTGGCTGCCAGGAAAGCGCATTGCAGGCACTGGTAATTGCTGAAAGCGATGATGGTGACTGGCGCATCCACCGGTCCGCTGACATGACCTCGACCCTCAAACTCAGCAGCCAGGGCCGCTTGGGGAGTGATCGGGGAGTGAAGCAGTGTACAGGCGCTGGACGCCGGGGTGGCTGGCGGTCGCGTAGGGTTTGGGATTTCACTCGTAACCGGTGTGACGGATGCAGGTACTGGGCTGCAGGAGGGCAGGATAAACACACAGGACAGGAGAATTCCGATTAATTTTCGCATTTGAGCTCACCCTCCCGGAGATACCGCGGCTTGTAGTTGCTGGAAGGAGTCCATTTTGGAAATGGTTTTCAAGAAATCGGTCAGGCTGGCGCTCTTCGCCCGCAGGGCACGTACAGCCGGCCCTACCGGGTCTTCGCCCGCCGCGCCACCGGGAACATCCGCGTAAGCACCATAGAAAGCGAAGTAGGCCTGGTTGAGTTTTCTGATTGCGTATCCGTTATCGAAAAAGAACTGGCGGCGCTGTTCCATGTAAGCTTCAGCCTCTGTCACATTACCCTGGGCGAGCAGTTCGTCTACGTGGACGCGGGTGACATGCATTTCGTTATTGAAGTTGAAATTAGCCTTAGGTTGATTGAGCGGCAGGCTGACATTTTGAATGTTGTATTCAAGCGCAAGTTCTGGGTAATACTTTTTTAAAACGAGAACGGAGATCTCATTCCCTGAAATGGATGCAGTGGTTTCGTTCATCGTGCGGAGTTCGGGGGTGGTATCGTAGTTCAGACCAAGCGGGCGCAGACTGAGCCAATTGTGGGTCCATTCGTGGGCGATGGTATCGGAAAGCCAGTCCAGCGCCGTGGTGCGCATGACCATGGTTGGGTAGGAACCAATTCCACCCACCGGTACCACCAGTGACGAAACGTTCAAGCCGGAATCCACCTGGGTTTCAAGGTTATTTTGTTGGTCAACGCTTAAATCTGGAACCAGGGAAATCGCTGCATCCTGCTGGATTTTATCCCGGGGTGAGATGATAAGGTCATAAGGCAGTGGGGAAATGTGGAATAGGACCGGGGGCAGCGGTTGGCCGCCGGTGGTCAAACCCAGGTCCGCGAGCGTAGCCGAAATTTGATCCTGGAGCACGGCCTCTGCCAGCGGGGAAAGCTGGCGTTGCTGCCCTTCGAGCCCGTTGAGTTGTGCTTGCAGGGGCTGAGAAGCCACTGGAGGATTCGAGATTTTCGGGTCTGAGAACATTAAGTTTATTTTATTTTCGTCGGAGAGAATGGCATCCATCAGGTGCAGGTAATCCACTACGATTTGGTGCCGGGATATTTCGGGGAAATAATAAGGAGTTCCCAGAACAGCCTGGTCCAGCTTGACGGCGAATGCTTCCAGCGTCCAGGAAACGTAATCGAACTCCACCGACCGGGTATAACGCCGGGCGGCTTCGGATGGCTTTGTGGAAACCATCAAACTGCTGCCCCCCAGCAGACCGGCAAAGAAAATGGCGTACAGGCTGATTTCGATTCCCCGTAACAGGCGCAAATACCATGGCATGTTGAAGATTATAACATTCACTCCCCCCAGGCTCCTTTGACTCACATCCTTGGTTAATATTCGAAATTTTCAAGACTCCGTTTAAGCCGCAGTATCCCTTGTTCCAATTGATCGGGTTCGTAAAAAACAAAACTTAACCGGATGTAGTCCTGCATTCCTTTCTGGCAGGAGAAGAGCGCTCCCGGTCTGAATCCGATCTTGAAATCCTCTGCCTTGCGTCGAAGCTCCATGGTATTGATCGTATTTGGGAGGTGGATCCAGAAAAAATAGCCGCCTTTTGGTACGCTGTATTCAGCTTGGGGGATGTGCTGGAGCAGAACGTCATCCATGATCGAAACGCGCTGGCTGTAGATCGCTTTCAATTTGGCGATGTTCTGGTCAAGGCCGCCATTTTCCAAAACCTGGCGGACGATCGCGGAAGTGAAGGGGTTCATCCCGCCGCCGCTGTCCAGCAAGCCGCTGGTTACTAATCGTTGCATGATCTTTTCGTCGGTCTGTATCCATCCAAGCCGCAGACCGGGTGCCAATATTTTTGAGAAGGAACCCAGGGAGATGACATTCCCGGATTTGGCATCTGCTGCGAAAGGTCTGGGAACTTCTCCCGAGTAACTCAGGCAATGATAGACTTCATCAGCCACCAGCAGGAAATCATGCTGGCGGCTCACTCTCAATAACTTCTTGCGCCGTCCGGCAGGCAACGTGTGACCGGTGGGGTTTTGGAAAGTTGGGATAAAGTAAAGGAATTTCGGATTGTATTCGGCCAGCTTTTCTTCAAGGTTTTCGATGACTAACCCGTTTTCGTCGGTTCGGATCGGGACTACCTGCAATTCATGATCCGTAAATATGCGCAAAGCCAGGAAATATGTCGGCTCCTCGACAAAAATTGTGTCGCCCGGTCGGGTAAACAGGGTACAGATAAGATGCAGTCCCATCGACGCGCCGTTGGTAATGAACAGGCTGTCCGCTTCGACTGGCAATAAATAAGCATGGGTTAAAAATGCTGCCAGCGATTGTCTGAAGGTGCCATCGCCTTGTTCGGTACCATATTGGAGGAACTCGATCTCGCGTTGCTTGAAACGTTCTTCTGCAGCTGTTCGCAAAAGGTCGAAAGGCAGGAGCGACAATTGTGGATCCCCAAGCCCAAGGTCTATGAAACCGGGGGGTATATAAAATTGCGAAACTTGAAAAAGTGGATTCAAATTATCCTGCCCTGACGCGCTGGGCTTCCAAAACGTTGGGGAGATTTTCAATGCGGGCCAGCATGCGGCTCAATTGGTTAATGTCCCTCACTTCGATCACAAGTCGCAAATCCGCCAGGTTTTTACTGACGCCTACCTGCACGTCCACAATATTTACGCTTTCGGAGTTGAGCAGGGTGGTGATGTCGCCCATTAACCCCTGCCTGTCGAATGCGCGTATGCGGATTGGCACCGGGTAGGTTCGCACATTTTCACCCCAAGAGACTTTAACTAACCGCTCTCGATCCTTGATCCGCAGTATGTTGGGACAGTCCTGTCGATGGATGGTCGCTCCATGCCCGCGGGTTATATATCCGATGATCTCATCACCGGGGGTCGGGTTGCAGCACCTCGCCATGGCTGTCAGCAGGCCTTTTAATCCCAGTACGGTAACAGCTTCGGAGGGAACAGCTTCACTGGTCGCCGGAACAACGACCAGGATATCGTCGCTTTCTTTGGCCTCCAGCAGCTTGTTGACCACCCGCCCGATGGTCAGGTCCCCGCAGCCGATGGCGTTATAAAGTTCTTCCGGGTTGCGCTGGAAATTCTGGGCAAGGGATTTTAGGCCGTCCTCATCCAATTCAGCCAGGCCAAGCCGCTGGATTTCATGCTCGAGTATTTCCTTGCCCTGGGTGACATTTTGCTCTCGGTTCTGTTTCTTGAACCATGCCTTGATTTTTGAACGCGCCCTCTGTGTGCGCACCAACCCCAGGTTTGGATTGAGCCAGTCGCGACTGGGGCCTCCCTGTTTGGCGGTCAGGATTTCCACCTGTTCTCCGGTTTTTAGGGTGTAATCCAGCGGGATAAGTTTATTATTGACCTTCGCACCCCGGCAGCGGTCACCAACCGTGGTGTGAACGTGGTAAGCAAAATCAATGGGTGTTGAACCAGCCGGGAGATCGATAATGTCACCATGCGGGGTGAACACATAGACACGGTCTTTGAAAACATCCGTCTTCATGCTGTCGACGAATTCCTGGGCATCGTCCACATCCTGTTTCCACTCCATCACCCGTCTCAGCCAGTTGATGCGTTCGTCGTATTTACCCCGTTCGCCGCCTTCCTTGTAGCGCCAGTGGGCGGCAATACCGATCTCGGCATTTTCGTCCATCTCGTGCGTGCGGATCTGGACCTCCACTGGTTTTCCATCATCGTAGATGATGACCGTGTGCAGGGATTGATAGAAATTATCCTTTGGAGCCGCGATGTAATCATCGAACTCACCTGGCATGGGCCGCCAGTGAGTGTGGATCAGGCCCAAAACGGTATAGCAGGCTGCCACGTCTGGAACGATAAGCCGGATGCCTCGTACGTCGCGGACCAGGTCGAAGGATTTCCCTTTTTCCATCATCTTATGATAGATGGAATAGATGTGCTTTGAACGCCCTGAAATCTCCACCTTGATCTCTGAGGCGGCCACCAGTTTGGAAATTGCCTTGGATATTTCCAGGATCTCGGCTTCGCGTGACTCGCGCCGCTCGGCCAGTTGTTCTGCTATTTCCTTGTATTTGTCCGGGTTGGTGTAACGGAAGCTCAGGTCTTCCAGTTCCCATTTGATCTGCCATATGCCCAGCCGGTTGGCGAGCGGAGCGAAAATATCGAGCGTTTCTTGGGCAATCCGGCGGCGCTTTGCCTCCGGGAATGCACCCAGCGTGCGCATGTTGTGCAGTCGGTCTGCCAGTTTGATGAGCACCACACGCACATCGCTGTCCATTGCCAGGAAAGTCTTGCGCAGGGTTTCTGTGGCAAGATCGCGTTTGCGGTTGCGCTTTGCTGCTTCATCCTCAATTTTTGCTCCGGCCTCGTCAGACTTGCGCAGGGCTTCTTCCTGGTGCTCGCCGCGCGAGACACGCGGTAATTGGGTTAACTTGGTCACCCCCTGGACAAGGTTTGCAACCCCATCTCCGAAATCATTGCGTAGTTCTTCATACTTGATGGTCGTATCTTCTACAGTATCGTGCAGCAGCCCAGCCGCGATAATATCGGCAGGCATGGAATATTCAGCCAGGATGGCGGCAACTGCCAGGCAGTGGTTTACATAGGGCTCCCCTGACGCACGTTTCTGCCCGGCATGAGCTTTTTCTGCCATCCGGTAGGCATGCTGGATTAATTCCCGGTCGGCCAGCGTGTAATACTCAGGAAGCTGGTCAAGCAGTTCTTTGAGGCTGAGTGGTGACGACGTTTTCATTTGTACTCTATTTTACTTCAACCAGCCCGAACAATTTCCCCATCGGTAAACGCCTGGACTGTGAGTCTATAAAAGGTCTTTAATCGGGAATATCAGTTAAGGTGGGCAAATGCTCTCTTTTCATCCCAGTCAGTCTTTGCCACCCGCAAGAATAAAAATGCCGGGGCTGTCTTTAGGAAAAAATGGGTTGGTGCTGGCATGAGTTGGTATCAGACTGGGGAAAATGATTTCATCCAGCCTTTCCTCCTTGCAATCCAGGTATTTCACCGGTACCAAAGGTAGCTCGTTATTCATTAACGTTATGTAATATTCTTTTCCTTTTCTTATAATGGTCTGCGTACCGATAGGTGTGCATGTCTTTGCCGCTTTCCCGGGAAAAGGTTTCCTGGAAGAACCTCCCAGGCTGATGGCAGCCCAGACGATCAACCCTGCCAGGGCAGCGAGATTGATAAGTTTATTAAATGACAAGGATCTGTTCATTTTCGGGTAAAATCCGACGCAGGTATAGCAAGTTCATCCGGCTAAGGTTAATCTCCATGCCTATCGTGAATAACGTGACCCGTTTGCTCGATTCAAAAAAAATTCCTTACCTGGCATTTGAAACTCCCCCGGAAAAACTCGGCGCCGGTGAAACTGCCCGGGTGCTGGGGTTGGATCCGAAACTTGTTTATAAAACCATTGTGGTCACCCGTCCGAAGGGTAAACCCATTTTGGCAGTGATACCCGGTCCAAACCATGTGGACCTGAAATTGCTTGCGGCTGCTTTGGGGGAGAAAAAGGTAATCTTGCCGACTGAGCGTGAAGCTGAAGAATTGACCGGTTTATTGGCTGGAGGGATTTCACCGCTTGCGCTGGTGAACAAGGGCTTTCAAGTGGTGATCGATGCTGAAGCACACACCCAGGCTAGAATTCATATCAGCGGCGGGCAGCGCGGTCTCAATATCCAGTTACCGGTCACGTCCCTCGCGGAATTAACCCACGCCCGGTTTGCGCACATCAGCACCCCGGATTCTGTGAACTCCTAGGCAATCTTGGTTGATGTCTGCAAATTTTGCCCTATAATATATATTGTTTGACATTTGATAATTCGTTTGGCAAAAACGCAATTTGGGAGTGGATGATGGCTGCTGAGACACCGAATGACCCGATCATAATCTGCCGCGACGTCCAGAAATGGTACGGAAAATTCCAGGCTTTAAAGGGCGTCAGCATGGAAGTTAATAAAGGGGAGGTCATTGTCATTTTTGGCCCTTCGGGTTCTGGAAAATCGACATTCATCCGCTGCATAAACCGGCTTGAAGATCATCAACGCGGTACGATCATCGTGGATGGGATCGAATTGACCAAGGACATGCGCAATATCGAGCAGATCCGCATGGAAACGGGGATGGTCTTTCAGCAATTTAACCTGTTTCCACATTTGAATGTGATGGCGAACATTACCCTGGCACCGATCCAGGTGCGAAAATGGACAAAGGAAAAAGCCGAAGAAAAAGCGAAGGAATTGCTCGAACGTGTGGGGATTCCAGAGCAGGTTGACAAATTCCCGGGACAGCTTTCTGGCGGCCAGCAGCAGCGGGTGGCGATCGCCCGTGCCTTGTCCATGGAACCAAAGATTATGCTCTTTGACGAACCTACCTCAGCCCTCGATCCGGAAATGATCAAGGAAGTCTTGGACGTAATGATCGGGTTGGCAAAATCGGGCATGACCATGTTGGTGGTCACACACGAAATGGGTTTCGCCAAGGCTGTCGCAGACCGGATGTATTTCTTCGATAACGGGCTGATCGTCGAGACCGGTACACCCAAGGAAATATTTACCGCTCCTAAAGAGGACCGGACGAAGTTGTTCCTGTCACAGATTTTGGAAAAGTGATCCCCATATACCAAAAAAGAGAACCGAAGATTTTTATCTTCGGTTCTCTTTTTTGGTATAGAAAATCAAATGGCCCAGCTTATTGAGCGTTGAATTCTCCAACTTGAACTCCGTTGATCCAAACGGTGTATTGACCGGTCGGGTAACTACCCAGGTTGATCGTCGCCTGTTGAGGGGTTGCCAGGGCCATCAAGGTGCAGGGCTTGTCCTTGGGAGCGACCCCATAAACATCCAATTGAACCCGCTTTGTGCTGTCTGGTTGGCTGATATTCACCCGCAGGCTGTTGCATGGGGTGATTAACCGGTAAGAGAGCGAAAGCGAAATTTGGGGTGGAAATGATTCGGCAGTCATTACCGCAGCGGATACGATTTCTGCATTGCTCGGCATCAACGCCGCATCACCAGGTTGAGGGGCATAAGGATTGTCCCCTTGTGGGGGGATGGGAGTCGGTGAGGCAATCGGGAGAGATGCGCACGCAGCCAGGAAGGCCCCGATAATCAAAATTAATCCGAAAGACTTTCCCATCTTTAGCATAATTTTCTCCTTTTTATACCCGAATTATATGGTATGAAAAGAAGACGTCTGGATCCCCGGATTTGTTCCCATTTATCCTTTTACAACGACCAGTGGGCGCAGGCGCGCCACCTTCCGCACAATCCCGGCTGCCACAACCGTTTCGACCACCGAGTCCACATCCTTGTATGCCTCCGGAGCTTCTTCGGCCAGCCCCGACATGCTGCCCGCGCGTATTTTGATGCCGCGCCCTTCCAGCTCCCGGCGTAAAACATCGCCTCGAAAATCGTGTTTGGCCTGCGAGCGGCTCATCGTCCGCCCGGCACCATGACAACTGGAACCCCAGGAGCGCAGCATGGATGTTTCCGTTCCTGCCAGGACCCATGAGGCCGTTCCCATTGAACCGGGGATCAGCACCGGTTGGCCGGTCTGCTGGAATTCGGGTGGCAGGCCGGGCGTACCTGGACCAAACGCGCGCGTCGCCCCTTTCCGGTGTATACACACTTTTACCTGTTTCCCATCCACTGCGTGTGTCTCGATCTTTCCCATGTTGTGGCAAATATCGTACACCTGGATCAACTGCCAGTTTTTAAGTTTGCCCGCGAAAGTTTCTTCGAATGCGCGCCGGGCTGAAAAAGCTATTAGCTGCCGGTTGACAAAGGCATAGTTTGCGGCTGCCCGCATTGCGCCGAGATAAGCCTGTCCCTCCGGGCTGTCCATTGGTGCACACACCAATTCGCGGTCGGGCAGTTCGATCCCGTATCGCTTTACCGCTGACTGGAAATCCTGCACGTAATCTGTGCAGACCTGGTGGCCGAGTCCCCGTGAACCGCAGTGGATTTGAACTGCCAGGCAGCCCTGTTGTAATCCGAAAACCGCGGCTGTCTCGGGGTCCAGGATTGATTCCACCAGGTCCACTTCAACGAAATGGTTGCCAGCTCCTACCGACCCGATTTGATCGAGCCCCCGTGTCTTGGCACGCGCGCTGACCTCGGCAGGGTCAGCTCCTTCCATGCAGCCGTTCTCTTCGGTACGCGTGAGATCATTTTCCCTTGCATATCCGTTCTTGAGAGCCCAGCGCGAGCCGGCCCGCATCAAGCGATCTAGTTCAGGAACGTTTACATGCACCACACCCTTCACACCCACACCACTGGGGCAGTATTGGTTCAACAGGGTTGCGAGCCGGTCAAGATGCGGCAGAGCGGCCTCCATTTCTATGCTTGAAGCCAGCAGTCGCACACCGCAGTTGATGTCATACCCGATCGCTCCCGGTGACACCACTCCATGTGGAAACCGTGTTGCCGCTACGCCGCCGATGGGGAATCCGTAACCCTGGTGCATATCGGGCATAACCACTACAGCGCCCACCAGCCCCGGCAAAGTGGACGCGTTGACAGCCTGCTCGAGTGATTTGTCACCCAGGATTTGCTCGAGCAGTTTACGTGTCCCGAATATGCGCACCGGGCCGCGCATGTCACCTCGCAGCGATTGCGGGATTTCCCATTCGAAGTCAGAGATTCTTTTTAAATCTTGTATGCGGATCATGAACTTCTCACTCCCTATTCGGTACCGCTGACTCTTGCCTGGAGGGTGCCTCAAACATCGAACACGATATCAACCTCGTACCCGCGCTCAGTTTGGTGGATCTGCATATTATGAAAAGTCACCGCTTTGATGGATTTGTTCAAGGACAGGATATTTGCCCCGCTTAGAGTTGCGGACAGGGTGCAGGATTGGCCTTCTCTGGCATCGATCTTCAACTCAATTCTGTCGAATGCCAGGGTTTCCTGTTCGGCAAAAAAGACCAGTTCCGAAAGAAAGGAGACCAGCAGGCTTTCCGCATCCTCCGCGGAAGCGGAAAATGTTCTCTGTACCCGCGGGCTTTCGGCTAGCTTGGTTCCTGTCAGGGCGTTCATCCCTCTGGCGCTCTCCGCAAATAGCTGGGTCAGGTCCGCGGCCCAAATACGCAGAGACCAATCCGCCGTGTGGGAAAGTTCTTCGAACGGCATGATCAAATTGTAATCGGTTTTAGGGATGCAATTCCTTTATCGGCATGTTAGGATGCAAATGATCATAGACTGCCCAAAAATGTTCAGCCTCTTGACTTAACTGGACATATGTTCTATTATTGTCCATGGCATCACTCCCATTGCTGGTATTTAATATCTGCCAACCGTACCTTAACAACTGACTCCCAATCACCTTTTCCTCTTATGGAGGCGCATAATTGTGATCCTTTATTCCCTGTATGTTTCACACAGGTATCATTTAAAAAAAGGTGCTTAAAATCAGTCATTCGTTTGTATTCGTTTTGGCATACTAATGTGGCAAGAATGAAATGTTTCACGAATGTGTCGGATTCAAGCGGACACTGACCGCATGGGCTCTCGTGAGCTCGATGCCTTCGGTTACCTCCTTCTCTTTCACTCCTGTGAACCCCCATCTTTTTTTCCCCGCCCGCGCCAACATCTTCTCCAGCATCATTTCTTAAAACAATGTATCTTTCTCCGCCCGTATGAAATGTGCCCGGTATGCCGCTGATTCCGCCAATAATCCCTGGACTTCCATCCTCAACCGCGCCGCCCCACCCAGGTCATTGATCGTCTTGCCTGGCGCCACCCACAGGTTATCTTTTTCCTTACGCACAAGTATTATTTTTCCGCTGGAAACCAGCCAATTCAACCCCTGCTCAACGGTTATCCGGCGCTGTGCAGTCCCTGCCGCCAAATCAGCGTATGTGATTTTTCCTTCGTAATGTGAGATTGCGAATTTAAGGAGGCCTGTCAGGCGGGCCATGAAGGCATCGGTGATCTCAAGGAACGGATGGGCGCATACCAGGGTAACGATCTTCGGTTTGACAATCCCCATGGCATATTCCAATTCCCTGGGCGATGGAGGGATGGTCCAGATGACAAGGTTATTGGCAGGCTCGAGTTCGTTCCGGTCTTTTCCCCCCACCTCTTTTTTCGCGTCCGCCTCCGCCCAGATCATCGTGGATGTGTCCCGGTTAAAATCCGGGAGCAGTGTGAGCGGTTCTTTCATATTGCGGAAGTCAATGATTTCCGGTTTTTGGCTTTTTACTTCCACCGGGGCTGCCTCGATTACCCTGAAATCAACTAATTCCATCTGGACCTCGCGGCTGCCGCGCCAATCCGTCGCCCGGACGGAATATGCCAGGTCAAATATTCCATTGGGAGCAGTCTCTCCCGCACCGTTCCACCACATTACTGTGTGTGTATTTCCAGTATCGTCTGCCACGGTCAGTCTCAAATGCTCTTTATTGCGTCCTATCGTCGTCGAGGATCGCAACTTCAGGTTGTGTGTGGCAAGATTTAATTTTTCGTTGCCCGCGCCGAAGGGTGCCAGGCTTTCGAGAGCGGCGGCGAGGTCGGATGTGATTTCGGGCAGGTCCAGCCAGGCGTCAATATTAAGTTTCGCTTCCTTAATCCCTGCCTCGCCCAGCATTTCCTCAACGGTTTTACACAGTCTGCGCTTGAATTCGGGCAGTTTCTCCCTTTCCAATGCAACCCCGGCAGCCATGGGGTGCCCTCCGAAACCAAGCACGAGGTCCTTCTGGGCTGCAATAGCTGCAGTAATATTTAGTCCTTCCACCGACCGCGCAGAGCCTCGTGCTGGTCCGTTATCGGGTGTCGAAAACAGGATGGCGGGCTTGCCATAACGATCAACCAGGCGGCTGGCAACGATTCCCACCACCCCTCCAGGCCAGGCGGGGTGACCAAGCAGGAGCACCACATCTTCCAGCAGCGCAGGGTTTGCCTTTAACTGGGCTTCGGCGGCCTGGGTGACCTGGTTGCAAAGGAGTTGCCTTTGGGCATTGTAGTTTTCCAATTGCGTAGTCAGCACACGTGCACGCCCGGAATCGTTTGTCGTCAGCAGTTCCACGGACGGGTTGGCGTCTCCAAGGCGGCCTAGCGCATTCAACCGCGGCCCCAGCACAAAACCGATATGCTCCTCGCTCAGGTTGGCGGGATCGAGTTCGGCCATTTCCATCATGATTTGCAATCCGAGCCGCTGGGTATGTCGCAGTGCAGCCAACCCCTTTTGTACCAGGTAGCGGGCATCCCGTTTTAGGCTGGCAACATCGGCCACCATGCCCAACGCCACCAGGTCGAGCAGGGAGTCAGCAGAGCAACCTGACGATGGGAAACGTGCGATGAGCTCTTCCGCCAATTTATAGGCCACACCTACCCCGGAGAGAGTTGCCAGGGGATGGTCGGGGATCATTAATTTTGGGTCGATGATCGCAGCCGCCTGCGGAATAATCTCCGGTAGATCATGGTGGTCGGTAATCACCATATCCACGTGGCGGGTCCGGGCATAATCCGCGGCTTCAACCGCGCTGATTCCTGTGTCACATGTCAGGATGAGCTGCGCCCCGTGGTCTATTATTTCTTTAAGGGCTGGGATATTGACCCCGTGACTCTCCTGCTCCCTGACTGGAATGTGGAAGGAAATCTTTTCCCCCAGCTCCCGCAGGGTCTGGACAAGCACTGTCGTGGATGTTTGTCCGTCCACGTCAAAATCCCCCCAAACGCAAATGTGTTCATCGGATCGGATGGCTCGCTCGACCCGGTTGGTTGCGGTGACCAGCCCTGGCATGGCCCCAGCTGGTGAGGGGGTGTACGCCTCCGGATCCAAAAAGGCGCGGGCTGACTCGGGGGTGGTCATCCCTCGTCGGGCAAGCGTCCGTGCGACGAGCGGGTGCAGGTCGGGCAGCAGATATTGTGACCGGACGGGGTCAGTGTCTATCCAGCGCATGCTTCGTCAATACTCGATTTCGGCGATTTGTTCGAAATTTATTTCGCTGTTGGTCGGTTCAGTTTCAGCCAAATCATCCATCGTCCCTGCCTTCCCGCCGCGGTTGCAATAGGATCGGTAGGGACAGAATGCGCATTTCTTCTCATCCTCGGTCAGTGGGAAATGCTGATGGTTACCTATTTCGGTTATGAGACCAGTCAGAGTCTCCCAATCGCGTTTGTACTGGGTGTCATTGTAGGGAAACCGGGCGGGTTCGTTTGGGTGATCGGCGTACCAGTAGATCATTTCGACTTGTTCTGGAGGAATTGGTTTTCCTCCGTTCAGGGCATCGCCAGCTTGGACGAGCATTGCCCGGTAGACTCGGGTTTGAAAACGGGCAGCCATCCATTCATCCCGTGGGCGTTTGCGGGTTGTTTTCCAATCATAAATAAGAGCCCGCTCACTTTGTTTCACTGCGATCAGGTCGTATTTTGCCACCAACCGGTAAATCCCAACCGGTGCAACCAAAGTCAACTCTGCATGGAGCGCGTAACCGTCCAGGCAAAACCTGGTGGTCAGATAATTTTCCCACCACCGTGAAAGTTCGGCTGGATTTGCCATTGGAGTGAGTTTTTCGGTTGGCAGCCCGATCAGGTGCTGCTGGACCATGCGGTGGAAAAGTTGTCCCTCATGCTGGCGGCGTTCATTTTCCAGGACCGGTTCCGTCTCGACTGCGGGCCATTGCAATTTGTCGATATAACGTAATTGAAATCTGCGGGGGCAGTCGTTGTAATCTTGCAGGGATGATTGGGAGAAAATAAAACCGGGAGGCAGGGAATGGGAGTCCATACTCTATTCTACATGTTATCGTGCGGTTTTAGTTGCACAACCAGTGTCCCAACCCCCACCAGCGCCAGCCCGGCAATGGCTTTGCTGGTTAACCCTTCCCCCAGGAAAACGAAAGCCAGGATGGCAATTTGAGGCATCATCAAGCTGTTAAGAATGGATGACTCCACAGCTGTCAACACTTGCAGGGTCCGGTTCCATAACGTAAATGCCAGGGCAGTGTTGGCTACAGCCATCCAGGCGATGATGACCCAGTCCAACCCTGTTGCCGTGCCGAACCCTTGAATAACCAGCCCGGTGATGAGCATCAATATCGATCCGACTCCCATGCTGATAAAGGTTACCACCAGTGGCGGGAGAATTGCATCCCGGTTCATTTCCCGGCTGAAAAGGGAGGATACCACATTCATCATCATGCAAAACAATCCGATTCCCAACCCGGTCAACTGGAGCTGTGGAAGATCGATTGGAATGAAGTAAACGCCAACGCCAAGTCCTGCCAGCCCAATTCCGAACCATTGCAGCCGTGACGGGGATTCCTTGAGCAGGCTGATCCCGGCAATTCCAACGAAGATCGAGGTCAGGTTAAGCAATAAACTGACCATGTTTGCGGGTAAAAATGCCAACGCCAGGAACATGGCTCCCTGGGTAAGGGTGTAATAAACCACACCCAGCAGGGCTAGTTTGCCCCAATTTCTAGCACTCATTTGTTTCAACACAGTCCGGTGGGAAGAATTGACAAACACAAATGGCGCCAGGCAAATAAACGCGAGCGTGTAACGCAGCCCTGCAAAAGTGATGGGCGGCAGGTTGTCATGCAAACCCACCTTGATCAGGATCCATGAAGTGGACCACAGGATGGTGACAAAAATCGCCTGCAGAATCGCCTTTGTGTGCTGCTTGGTAGCGCGCATGTGTCGATGTATACAGGGCAATTTGAGGGGCAATTTGAAATGTGACAATCAACACTAGACTTTGATATTCTAAAAATGGTATCCTTTGACTGGTAAGACCACTTACCAGTAAGGAGTAGACATGGATTGGCAGACCCTTCAAAAACCCGCTGAAATGGCTGAAAGCCGCCTGCTCGAAGCCATCTTGTCCGGGCATTTCCCTATCAACAGCAGCCTTCCCGGCGAACGAGATCTTGCCGACCTGGTCGGCGTGACCCGCCCAACCCTGCGTGAAGCGCTCCAGCGATTGGCCCGCGATGGGTGGCTGAATATTCAGCATGGCAAGCCCACCCGTGTCCGCGATTACTGGCAGGAAGGAGGTTTGGCCGTTCTTGCAGTACTTGCTCAGACCTCTGTATGCCAATCACCAGATTTTGTGACCCATTTGCTTGAGTTTCGCGTTCTGGTGGCTCCAGCATACACTCGCCAGGCTATTGAGGCCGCCGCAGAGGAAGTAGTTGCTTTGCTGGAAACCTATCCACATCTGGAAGAGAATTCATCTGCGTTCGCTCGCGCCGACTGGGACTTGCACATGCGTCTTACCCAGCTGACACCAAATCCAATATTCCGTTTTCTCTTCAACGGCTTCCAGAAACTGTCGATAACCATTGGAGAGCAATATTTTGCTTTCCCGGCGTGCCGTCAGCATTCACGAAATTTCTATGCGGAGTTGCTTGATTGCGCCCGAACGGGTGCAGCCTTCGATGCCGAAACCCTTACCCGCCGGATCATGGAAGAGAGCCTGGAGTTGTGGCAAAAAATGCAAAAGGAGGCCAAATGAAGCGCTGGAACGGGTGGGGCAATATTAAAACCGAATACCCGGTTCCAGATTCAGCAAGGGCATATCTCACCTCCTTATTTGGAACTTTGGATCCTCAGCCGGATGCCGTTTTCGAGACTGTTCTTAAATCAGTGCCTGCCACCCATCTTCACTACCATAATCTAATAGATAGTTCTCCAGAAGCGCGACTAACCCATGCCCGTGGTCAATCCATGCCTGACTGGGTGGCTCTTCGTTCGGGTCGGATCGGCGCGTTTCCTGATGGTGTCGCCAATCCCGGCAATGAAGAGGATGTAACAGATTTAATGAATTATGCCCAAAAGGTGGGAGCCAAAGTAATTCCTTATGGAGGCGGGACAAGTGTGGTCGGACATATTAATCCTTCAAAATCGGATATGCCGGTGCTGACGCTTTCACTGGAACACATGACGCGTCTACTTTCATTGGACGAATTCGGGCGCACGGCAACGTTCGAGGCTGGAGTCACCGGTCCGGAATTGGAAAAGGTATTAAAAGAGAATGGCTACACACTCGGGCATTACCCGCAATCGCACGAGTATTCAACTTTGGGAGGTTGGATCGCCACCCGTTCCTCGGGTCAGCAATCTTACAAATATGGGCGGATTGAACAGTTATTCGCCGGGGGACGGATGCAGACCCCACGCGGGATGTTGGAAATCCCCCATTTCCCGGCTTCTGCAGCAGGGCCTGATGTTAAAGAGATGGTCCTTGGATCAGAAGGACGCATGGGAGTCATAACCCAGGCGAAGGTCAGGCTGTGCCAGGTTCCCGAAGCAGAGGAATTCTACGGAGTCTTTTTCCCCACCTGGGAGCAGGGTACTCAGGCGGTCCGCAAGGTTGCTCAGGATGAAGTCCCTGTGTCTATGCTGAGACTCTCCAACCCGCAGGAAACAGAGACCACCTTGATTCTTTCCGGAAAATCCTGGGTTGGCGCCGCAGATAAGGGTCTGCGCTTGATCGGTTATGGCAGGATGCGCTGCCTCCTGGTTTTTGGAGCGACGGGGTCCGCTGGTCATGTGCGAAATGTTAGGGCACAGACTTCATCCATATGCCGCAGACAGGGAGGACTTTTTGTCGGCACGGTTGTCGGTCACACCTGGGAAAAGAGTCGCTTTTACTCCCCCTACCTGCGCAATACGCTCTGGGACCTGGGTGTGGCGATCGACACAGCCGAAACTGCTCTCCCTTGGTCCAAAGTTATGGCAGCTTCAGAGGCAATTCCAGCCGCCATAATAGAGGCTGCGGGTAATTTTGGAGCGAAGGTTCTGGCTTTTGCACACCTGTCACACGTTTATCGTGATGGAGCCAGTGTCTACACCACCTTCCTCTTCCGGCGTCCGGCTGACCCGGATGAACTTTTAGCACTCTGGCAAGCAATGAAAAAGGCAGCCAGCCTGACGATCCAGAAACAGGGCGGGACGATCACACACCAACATGGTGTTGGCATTGATCATGCCCCTTACCTGCCCGCAGAAAAGGGTTCCCTTGGTATGGATGCCATCCGCGCTGTATGCAAATCTTTTGACCCGGATGGGATGATGAACCCTGGAAAATTGTTTTTGAGCGAGGACCTTGGTTTCTGAACCATCGTCCGCACGAAGGGAATCCAGGAGATCAACCATGGATTGGACAAAAGGCTGGCGTGACCGGGCCTGGTCGGAACTCAATCAGGATTGGGATGTGATCATCGTCGGCGGTGGGATCACCGGCGCGGGGATTCTGCGTCAGTGTGTGCATTCCGGACTGAAGGTAGTTTTGTTCGAAGCGGACGATTTCGCTTCAGGAACGTCCTCGCGTTCATCGAAACTTGTCCATGGTGGCATGCGCTATTTGAGAAATGCCCAGGTCCGCGTTACCCTGGAATCTGTGACCGAGCGCGAATACTTATTAAAACAAGGCAGAGGACTGGTAAACCGCCTGGGATTCCTTTACCCCATCCTTCCGGGAGATCACATGCCGGGTTGGGTTTTCGGAGCAGGGCTGGCCGTTTATGACTTGATGGCGCATCAATGGAGTCACCGTTCGTATGACAACGATGATTTGCGCGAACTCTGTCCTTCGCTGACCGCACCTCGCATGCATGGCGGGTATCGTTTTTTTGATGCTCAAACCGATGACGCCCGTCTGGTTTTGCGTTTATTGCGCGAGTCTGTGTCCGCTGGAGGGCTTGCTCTCAATTATGCGCGCGTCGAATCCCTGCTCAAGACAAATTCCGGGCAGGTATGCGGCGTGGTCCTTCTTGATACTTCCGGAGATTCAGACAGGCGGACGGAAATAAAAGGCCGGGTGGTGATAAATGCAACCGGAGCCTGGGCGGATAGGTTGCGTGGCGAAGTGGGGAAAGCTCCGAGGTTGCGCCCGATCCGCGGCAGCCATTTAATATTTCCTTTCCAGCGCCTCCCATTGACCCGCGCGGTTACTTTCCTTCATCCGGAAGATGGTCGTGCAGTCTTTGCCATTCCTTGGGAAGGGGTCGTAATTTTCGGTACTACGGATGTCGACCTGGATTCGGATCTGGTTACCGATCCCTGCATTAACGACTTTGAAGTCGAGTATCTGCTGGCTGGCTTGCAGAAAGTATTCCCTGCCCAGGAATTGACTTCTGCCGATGTGACCGCCACTTTCTCCGGGATCCGTCCAGTCGTGAATACAGGCAAGCCAAACCCTTCGAAAGAATCACGCGAGCATGTCCTTTGGGACGAGAACGGTCTGCTAACCGTCAGCGGGGGGAAACTGACAACATTCCGGATCATGGCACGCGATGCTTTAATCGCTGTCCGCCGCCACCTTGGGAATATTCCGTTCGATCCGGACGTCCCCGTGCTGGACGTTATCCCACGGGAAGCTGTGGCTGCCTGCGCGGTCTCGAATTTCAGCCCCACGCAATGCCTGCGCCTGTTGGCGCGCTATGGACCTGGATCGGCGGCGTTGTTTTCCGCCTCGGGAAAAGACCTCGATCCTGTTGCTGGAACTATTTATTGCTGGGCTGAACTCCGCCAGGCAGCGCGCGAAGAAGGCGTCGTTCACCTCGATGATTTGCTTCTGCGTCGCGTCCGGATCGGGTTGCTTGTCAACAACGGGGGCATGGATCAAATGACCCGCATCCGCGCCATTGTCCAGCCTGAGTTGGGCTGGGATGATACCCGCTGGCAGGCTGAAGAAAAATCATATTCGGAATTATGGAAACGGGCATATCGCCTATAATTCTCATCCGCCACAGAATCCCTGGCTGGATAATTTATCTTTGGTGCCTTTCCCTTAATGGAGGCCTTCATGCCCGAAAACCTGCTCGCGATCGATAACGGTACCCAATCAGTGCGCGCCATCGTTTTTGATCCACGTGGAAAAATCTTATATAAATCCCGGGTCCCAATTGAGCCATATTACTCCACCGCTCCTGGTCTGGCTGAGCAGGATCCCGAAGTCTTCTGGAAGGCCGTTTGTGATGCCTGCCAAAATTTATGGGTGCAGGGTGTGGATAAATCCAGCCTCGCTGCCGTCAGCCTCACCACCCAACGCAGTACGCTCATCAACGTGGACAAAGTAGGCAAACCGCTGCGCCCGGCCATCCACTGGCTCGACCAGCGACGCACCGAGGGACTTAAACCGCTAAGTGGGTTTTGGGGGGTAGCTTTTAAGATCGCAGGTGCCTCTGAAACGGTTGCTTACGTTCAAGCAGAAGCAGAGGCTAATTGGCTGCAGAAGTACCAACCCGAGATCTGGAAGGCCTCCTTTAAGTATTTGTTTCTCTCAGGTTATTTAACTTACCGGCTGGTCGGCAGGTTTGTCGATTCGGTCGGCTCCCAGGTGGGGTACATCCCCTTCGATTACAAGAAGCAGGATTGGGAGGCTACATGGGGCTGGAAGTGGTTGGCAGTGCCGGTTGATAAAACCCTCCTTCCGGAGCTTATCCCGGTCGCCTCCAAACTGGGAGAGATTACCGCAGAGGCTGCAGCTGCCAGCGGTCTACCGGCTGGTCTGCCGCTGATTGCCGCCGCTGCAGATAAGGCTGCAGAAGTCCTGGGAGCAGGCTGCCTGGAACCGCATATCGCCTGCCTCAGTTATGGGACGACTGCCACCATCAACACTACCCATAAAAAATACATCGAAGTCATACCGCTCATTCCTCCCTACCCTGCAGCTGTCCCGGGACAGTATAGTTTTGAAATTCAGATTTACCGCGGTTACTGGATGGTGACTTGGTTCAAGCAGGAATTTGGTCTGCGCGAACAGGGGCTTGCCGAGGCGCAGGGTATCGAACCTGAAACCTTGTTCGATGACCTGGTGCGTACCATCCCACCGGGCTCCGATGGATTGGTGCTTCAGCCTTATTGGTCACCCGGCTTGGTTTTCCCGGGTCCGGAAGCACGCGGCGCCATCATCGGCTTTAGCGACGTGACCACGCGTGCCCACATCTATCGTGCCATCCTGGAAGGCCTGGCTTATGCCCTGCGTGAAGGCGCTGAGCGGACTACAAAACGTTCCGGTGTGCCTATCACCGAATTACGGGTGGCGGGAGGGGGCAGCCAATCCGAAGCGGCATTGCAGTTGACCGCGGATGTATTCGGCTTGCCGGCTTCCCGCCCTCACGTGTATGAGGCTTCTGGGCTGGGCGCCGCGATGGATGCAGCTGTGGGGATCGGAGTCCATCCGGATTTTCCGACGGCCATACGGGAGATGACGCATGTGCGTGACACATTTGAGCCGGATATAAAGGTACATGCTCGCTATGATGAGTTGTATTATGGCGTGTATAAGCAAATGTACAAGCGACTCCAGCCTTTGTATCAGGCGATGAGGAAGAATTAAAAAATCAACCTGCCCGGGTATTCTTACCGGGCAGGTTGATTTCAGGAATCAACATTTAGTCAGCCGGTGCACTTACCAGTTTTCTCCTGAAGGAGTTGATTAGGACAACCGAGCCGATGATGATTGCCGCTGCCAGGGCAACCTCCCAGTTGAGCTGTTCCTGTACCAACCAGTTTCCCAGCAGGATTGCGACCAATGGGTTTACGTAGGCATAAGTTGACACCAGTGAAATGGGGGCATTTCGAAGGAGCCAGGTATAAGCTACAAACCCGACCAGGGTTCCCAATACGATCAAGTATAGCAACCCCAATACTGATTGCTGTGAAACAGCCCCTACGTTGAACGTTTTCCATTCGCCCGTCAACAGGCTGGCGATATAGAGCCCGACGCTTCCGGCCAGCATCTCGATGCTGGTCCCCAGGAGCGGAGAGCGGGGCAGGTCGGCGTCCCGACTGTAAATGGAGCCAATCGCCCATAAAAATGCCGCCAGAACGAGAACACCAATGCCAAGCAGGTCATAACGCGGGTGTTGGCCGAACAGACTTTCCGGACCGATCAGGAAGATGATGCCACCAAACCCGGTCAGCAGCCCCATGATCACCTGCCAGCGAGGTCTTATGCGGGTTAATACTGCATCGAATATCACCATCCAGATTGGGACCGTGCCGATAATAAGTGCAGCAATCCCCGATTCCACTCGTTGTTCCGCCCATGAGACCAGTCCATTCCCGCCCAATAGTAGAAAGAGTCCCACGATTGCACCTGACAGCCACTGTCTGCGGGTTGGGGCTGGGTCTCCTGCGAGTCTCCTCCAAACCATTAGAAGCAGACCGGGGAGCAGATAGCGCGTCCCGGCCATGATGAAAGGCGGAATTGTTTCGACTGCGAATCGAATCGCCAGGTAAGTCGAACCCCAGACCAGGTAAATAGCCAGCATCGCGACTGCAATGCGAAATTTCATTGGGAGTGGTATCCTTTCGGCAATTGGCCTATTTTATAGCTTTTTGAAGTTGGACGCAACCTGGAAGTTGCTATCTATCCGTCAATTCCACCCACGATTGCTTAGTTTATGCTTCGGTTATTTCCCGATAATAATATTTGGATTCCTCTGGCAATTTGACGTAAATTTATTATTCTCTGCCAGTGCCGGTCAGGTCATATTCTCCAACCATCCCTGCAGCTCTACGAACGGGATTGCCGGAGTCTGGTCACCCTGGCGACCGCTATTCCAGGTAATGATAAGTTCCTTTTTCGCTCGCGTAATGCCCACATAGAGCAGCCGCAGTCGCTCCCGAACGTAATCCAGCCGGGCAGTTTGACTGGCTAAGCCCTCTTTATAGAATTTGTATTCTCCGGTCGATAAAACGGCTTCCAGTTGAGCCAGGGTCTCAGCTTCCAGGTTGAGGCTTGAGCGCACAAACCACTTTTCAGGGATATAACGGTCATTGGGTTGTCCGGAGGGGAAATCATAGTTGTTGACCGACATCAGGTAAACCCTGTCCCACTCCAACCCCTTTGCCTTGTGCATGGTTGTTACCACCACCTTCCCTGGGTGGTGTGACGGGTCGAAACCAGAGTCGTCTTCGCTGAACCCAAGGAAGCGTCGTTCATTACGGGAGATCATGCTGAGCTCGCCATTTAATTCTGGCAGTCGCCAGTCACGGTGATCATCACTGGCCTGGCGCAGTACAAGAGCGAGCTTATGCGCCAGGGCCAGGTCGTTCGGAGCATTGAACAAGTCCTGTGACAATGCCAGCACCATCTGGTCGATAGGAAGGACAGTCGTTCCCTGCCATCGCTGGACGAAAACTCGAAATTCGTCCAGCTCTAAAATGGCTTCAGTGGTGGCTCCTTCAGATTCCAGGTCTGCCAGCCAATCCCGGTCCTTGCGGGGACTGACAAAGGTTTCGATCTGGCTGCATCCATGAATCTTATCGGCGATTTGGCGCTGAAAATCTGTATTGGATCCCTCTTCATCTTCGCAGCGCCAGGCAAGATAGGCTTTTGCCAGGCGTACGGATGACTGTGGATCGGCAAGAGCGCTGACGATATCCCCCAGACGACCAGCTGCGAGCCGAGTGGACGAGGTGCTTCCCAGCAATTCCACAAAATCAATATTGCGACGTTTAAGCGCGTTGATGACATCCACACCGCGTTGGTTGCGCGGCACCAACACAGCGGTAGTCCCATCCATGTGATCCGGCAGCCACCGTTCAATGGATTTAACCACCGCTTCCACTTCTTCGTCGGGAGTGTATTTTTTTCCTATTAGTTTGACCCCATCCGGGTTGTTGGGAGGGTTGGGCTGCGGGTCGTTGATGGCAGTGGGGCGGATATAAGGTACGGTCAGCGCGTCGCGTACAGCCGGTTCGGGATGTTCGCCATTCACCCATTTGATCAACCGGTTCGCCAGGTCAATAATGCCGGGTTGGCAGCGGCCGGAATCGGGCAATTCTTTATATTGGTCGGCCTCGCCCTGGATGAAATCCAGCAGGTGTTTGGGAGAGGCAGTAGTAAATGTTTCGAAAATGGCCTGGTTGGGGTCCCCCACGCGCACCCAGTTTCCGCCGTTTCCAACGAGAAGTCGCAGGATTTGCTCCTGTAGCAGGCTGGAGTCCTGCGCTTCGTCTTCCAAGATGTACGGCCAGCGGTAGCGCAGCCGTTCCAGGAACTCGGGGTCGTTGTCAAGCAGGTCAATTGCCAGGCGGATTAAATCGTCGAAATCAACCGCGCCGCGGTAAGTCAGGGCGCGCTGGTAATCCGTATAGATTGCTAATCCCATTTCCGCCAGTGGTAAAGGAGCGGGAACCTCTCCCAGAAGGTTGCGAAGTTTATCCGGTGTGAGACGGTTGTCCTTTGCAGAACGGATGAATGCCAGGGCGATTCCCGTCACCAACTCGGGCAACTGCTGGCGGTGAACCCAATCGCGCTTGCCCTCGTCCATATCCATTAAGAGAAAATCGTCCAGTTCAAACGGGTTGGCTTGCAGCCAGGCAGCTGCGGCATCCTTGCGGATTAAATCAGCCTCACGTTCATCGATGATGGAAAACCGTTCCTCCAACCCTACCGCCGAAGGTTTCTCCCGGACGATGTCGTGCGCCAGCCCGTGCAACGTGCGCACACGGTATCCAAATGGCATTGGCATTTTG
>JADGQC010000039.1 GCA_017882125.1 Anaerolineales bacterium | reverse complement strand
ATTCTCCCCTTTTCCAGGACGATGATCCGGTCCGCAGCCTTGACCGTGGACAGGCGGTGGGCGATCAGAATGCTGGTCGATTCTGCCAGGATCATATTTAGTGCCTGCTGGATCTGCCATTCTGTAAATGGGTCTATGCTGGCGGTTGCCTCGTCTAGGATAAAGATTGCTGGTTTCTGCATTAATACCCGCAGAAGTGCCACCAATTGGCGTTGTCCCATCGAGAGCATGGTGCCCCGTTCGCCGACCACTGTATCTAGGCTGTTTGGCAGTGTCTCCAACCATTCCCCATCCCCGATTTTGCGTGCCATTGACATGATATCTGCGTTGGTCACACATTCGGGATCGGGGCAGGCATAGCGGATATTTTCTGCAACCGTCCCGGAAAAAAGGAACGGGATCTGCGAAACGATCCCCAATTGACGACGGTATTGCTGCAGGTTTAAGGTTCGGATATCCAATCCATCGATTAGTATCCGACCCGATTGGAACTCGTAAAAACGTGCAATTAATTTTGCCAGTGAGGATTTTCCTGCCCCCGTATGCCCGACAATGGCAAGGTTTTCTCCGGGATGAATGGTCAGGTTGAAATCGATCAGGACTGGTTCATTTTCGGCGTACCGGAACGAGACGTTCTCGAATCCGATATTCCCCTTCAATTTTTGCACTTCTTGTTTATCAGTTTGGATAACGTTGGGTTCGGCATCCATCAGTGCAAAAATTCGCTCGGCGGCGCTCAGTCCTGATTGGATATTGGACCAGAATGCAGACAGGTTCATCACTGGGTCAAAAAATCGCCCCAGGCTGATAATGAACAGGTACCATGCCCCAATGGTCACGGCTCCCTGTGCAGCGCTCAATCCGCCGGCATATACCAGTGTCGCGGTGGCGATCCCTGCCAGGGCGTTTAATGCCGGCCAAACGAGCGCCAGAATAAATCCCCGCCATACATTGACCCGGTAGGATGTCTGGTTGGCGGCGTTGAACGTTTCGAAGATTCCTGATTCCTGGCGAAAGTTCTTGGCGATCGCGATGCCGCTGACCGTCTCCTTGATGGCCGAATTGACGTCGGCCATGGCTTGCATGCCGCTCTTGGTCACCTTACGTGCCAGCCGGCGGAAGAGCAAAGCCAAAAGGAAAATAAAAGGCAGGAAGGAAAAAAGTACCAGCGACAAGCGCCATTCCGTTCGGACAATGATGATCCCAAGCAGAATTGCATTGAGGATCTGGGCAGACACATCCGTGATGATCGTGACCAGGTCGCCTAATGTGCTCGTGTCCGCGTTAATGCGTGAGACGATTCGTCCCGACGAGAATTGGTCATAAAAGGACAGGTCGTGCTCAACCGCCGCGCGGAAGGCCAGGGCTCTTAAGTTGAGAACTACATCTCCGACCGTCCGTACCGTGAGCTTGCGCCTGACCCAGTTAAATCCCCAATCTGCGATTCCGATCGAGAGAACTATTCCCCCAATAAGCAGGCTTGCAAGTACGCTGGGGATGGTCGTTAAAGTATTAAGACCCTGGCTGATAATGACCGGTTGGGCCGCTGTGATGACTGCCAGGACGATGGTCACAAACACAATAACCACCACCCGTTTGTGTTGGGCGGTGAAATGGCCAATAATTCGTTTTGCCAGTACGCTGTCCTTATACTGGCGGTCGTATTTTTCTTCGTTGAGTCCTTCGTAAAAACCCATGGCGATGAATGCTCAGGTAATATGAGATTGGTAATCAGCAAGTTGATTACTCAATTACCCGGCTCCTATTCTCTAAAAATTCGTGCATACGCATCGGAAGACTGCATGAGTTCGTCGTGATTCCCGATCGCCGCGATGCGTCCTTTTCTTAACACGATAATTAGGTCTGCCCAGCGGATTTGAGACAGGCGGTGGGTGATGATCAGCGTCGTCCGGCCTTTCGCCGCTGCCGCAATGGCGCGCTGGATCATATCTTCTGTGGCGGAGTCGATCGCACTGGTTGAATCATCCAGGATGAGGATATGCGGATCGGTCAGGAAGGCGCGTGCAATTGCCAGCCTCTGTCGCTGACCGCCGGAAAGGGTCACCCCCCGCTCACCGATGACCGTTTCATACCCTTTATCAAATTCATTGATAAATTCGTCGGCCTGGGCGGATTTTGCAGCTGTTTCGATTTCTTCCCGGGCTGCCCCCGGGTGGCCGAAAGCAATGTTCTCAGCGACCGATCGGGAGAACAGGAACACATCCTGCTCGATGATGGATATTTGACTGCGTAGCGACGCCAGGTTCCATTCTCGAACGTCCACTCCATCCACAAGGATTTGTCCTCCTGTGGAATCGTACGTGCGGTTGACCAGTTTGGCCAGCGAAGTTTTTCCGGTTCCGGTTTGTCCCACGATTGCCACCGTTTGTCCTGGTTTTATCCTGAATGAAATATCCCGCAGAACTGCCTCGCCCGTTGGGTAGGCAAATGTCAGGTTCCGGAATTCAATTTCACCCCGCATGGGTTGGGTGTAACCAGTGGAATTCTGGTCCAGGTTGGTTTCGCGATTGATTAACTCGAGGATGCGTTTGGCTCCTGCCAATCCGGATGAAATGAGCGAGTAAGCCCAAATGGACGTCCAGGTGGGGAATTCCAGCATTAATAAAATCCCAAAATATGCCACAACATCGCCAATATTAAGGATACCAACTCGATAAAGCAGGATTGCGTGTAGGAGCCCCCCAGCTAATGCAATGTAATATAAAAGCAGGGGGACGAACCGGGCTTCCACATCACCTTGACGAATGTTGTTGTTTCTCAGGCGGCGGGAATTTATGTTAAACCGTTTGATCTCGGCCTCTTCTTGTGCAGCCCCCTTCATTGTTTCAATCCCGTCCAGGGATTCTGAAAGGTGCGTGTTCATTTGGCCGAAAGATTCCCGCACGTCTTCGGTGATGGGATTTAAGGTGCGTAGATACCAGCGTAACGCGATCATGTATGCCACCGTGAATATCGCGGGCGTCAGCAATAACGACCAGTGATAAATCGGAGCAAAGAAAAATGGCATTATGAGGAAGACCAGCGAGCCTACCACAAGGTTGATGCCGGGGCTGAACATCAAATTGATTTCGCGGACGTCATTGGTTGCCCTCGCCATCGTGTCTCCCACCGGCTGCAAGTTGTGGAAGGTCATGCTTTTTCCAAGGAGGGATACGTACAGCTCGTCCCGCACGTCCCGTTCGACCCGCTGGGCGATTAGTTCGGCACCAAAGTTGCGTCCAAGTTGCAGGATGCCGCGCAAGATTTGTGATCCCCCCATGATGAGTGCCAGGGGCAGTAAAACCTTCGTTTCCGGAGGCACGTTCAACATGGCATTGAAGGCATCCCCGGTCAACACCGGCACAATGGCCGCAAGGGCCGCGTTACCGATTGCGCCAACGAACATGATCAATACAAGCCACCAATAGCGCTTGGTGTGCGCCAGGATCCATCGCACCGGGCTGCGCCGGTCTGACGGAGCGTCGCGTGGAAGCGTAAATTCAGCAGGGGAAGGGATCGATGTCATGGAATATCAATTTTGGGGGAGTTCTTGAAACAACGCGGACAAGATTCTACCACGCCGGGAAACTAAAAGGCGCGCCGGGTGCAGCGCGCCTAAAAGTCCGGAATCGCTCGTTTACAAATGTTTGGTGAAAATTACCAGGTCGTCCCCGTCACTATAAAAATCCTTCAAAGTGGCTTCCAGCGTATATCCGGTCGCAAGGTAGAATTTTCGGGTTGGCTCGTATACCGGCAAGCCGGATGTCTCGAGCACGATCAGTCGTCCACCGAGTTTGAGGATCGCTTCTTCACTTGCGGTAAGCAATTTTCGCCCTACCCCACCGCGGTGTATTGTTGGGTCAACTGCGATCCAGTACAGATCAAAAGTCCCGGAAGTAAGGGACCTGGGTCCGTAACAAGAATAGCCGAGCACATGGTCATCTTCTTTGTCAACCAGGAAATAATATCCACTTTTATCAGATCCTTGAGTAACGTATTCCTCCCATAATTCATCTACGCATTCCACCTCTTCCTGGTTAAATACGGTGTTTTTCGCGGTTATGGAAAGGATTTGGGCCCCATCTTTTTTCTCTGGAAGCTTGATCATTTATATCCACCCTTCCCGTTTCATCGCAAGCGTCAAAATGCGTTCGATCATTTTTGGATAGGAGATCCCGCTTGCCCGTGCAGAATTCCAGAACCCGGCATCGGGCGAAAGGTCAGGTAGTTCGTTCACGTCAATTATGTATGGGATTCCTTCCTTGAAGCGGATGTCGACCCTTCCCACATCCCTCAAGCCCATTGCATGAAACGAACTCTCTGCAGCCTTTTTGATAACTTGAGTTTCTTTGCGGTTAAGCACCGCTGGTACCCTGGCGGGAATATTCTGGTAATAAGGGCTGTCGGTTTTCCATTTCGAGTCGTAGGTTAGTAATTGCTCAAGAGGGTTCGCCACCCATGAAAAATCTTGCTCTGTAATCGGCAGGACTTCGAGCACTTCGTTTCCCAGTAGCGCTACTGCCAGCTCGCGCCCGCACACGAATTCTTCGACGATCGCCGGTTGTTCATACTTATCAACGATATATCCGATTCTGTGAAACAAACCTTCCCGATTGGTGACGACAGAATCAAGATCGATCCCCATGCTCGCGTCTTCGACTGATGGCTTGATGATCACCGGAAATTCCAGGTTGAAATCTCCATCCGCGCGATCAAAAACCTGGTATCGGGGGGTGGGAACGCCAAATTTGATTAAGCGTTCTTTGGAGTTAGGCTTATCAATGCATAATTCAATTGAATCGGCGGCAGCTCCGGTATGCTTGAACCCCATCCGCTCGATGAGGCGGATGACATCCACGGCACCCATGTTATTGCCGTTGAACCCGTCGCAATTATTAAAAATAAATGTTTCTTTGGGAGAGAACGAAGCAAGGGTATCTTCGAGTTCTTCGAGGTTACCCCTTACCGCCAGTTTTGTGACCCGATACCCCCCGCCGGCTAAAGCTTCTGACAAATATTGTGCTGCTGTCGCTGTAAATTGAACTGCCAGTAAATCTTGCGGAGCGCCTCTACATATTTTGACATCTTCATTGTAAAGAATAACAACTTGATAACTCTTACCGTTCATCGCTACCTCGGATGAAATTTACTCCCTTTTAAGGGAGAATGGTACGCAAACGTTTCAAGCGTGTTTGCGCATTGGGGGATTGCTTGCGAGAGTAGAACATACGGTTTTCCATTTCAAAAGTAATCATACTCCCATATTGAACCTTAAAAAAGAGATTAATCAAGACTTTGGGATTATTTTTGTTGGTCCTTGTACACAATTTTCTCCCATTAATAATTACCCTCATCAACCCATGCGCGTTACGGTTTATAGTGGAAAAATCACCACAAAAAAAGGTTTACCTTTGCTGAGTTTTCGGGAGGGGATTGTCGTGATAAGTTCATATCAAAAGCCGATTGACTCACCCCCTTTTATATTGTAAACTTTCCTAACATTATCCCTGTTTCCCGAGGCCAACCAAATGAAAAAGAAGCGCAATTCGTACCCTGTGTTTGTCGTGATTGTATTTTTCTTTTTCACGCTTCTGCACCAGACTGATAAATTGTTGATCGGATCCCTCCAAATCCCAGTCAGTAAAACTTTTAATCTCAATGACCTCCAATGGGGGTTGATCAATACTGGCGCCCTGATCGTAGGGACGATTTTCTACCCGCTTTGGGGATACCTCTACGATCGCTATGCCCGTTCCAAACTCCTTGCGCTGGCCTCGTTTATATGGGGCGCCACCACCTGGTTAAGTTCGCTGGTTACATCTTATCCACAGTTTCTTGCTACACGTTCGTCTACGGGAATTGATGATTCCTCTTATCCCGGCATGTACAGCTTGATCGCTGATTATTTTGGTCCCAAGATTCGTGGACGTATCTACGGCTTGCTGCAACTTGCTCAACCACTCGGTTATTTGGCGGGGATGATCCTTGCCCTCCTAGTAGCTCCTCTGTTGGAAGGAAAAGTATTTCACCTCGAAGGTTGGCGTACGATTTTTCTAATTACCGGTTCGCTTGGGATCGTGATGGCTGTTGTGATCTTTTTTGGGATCAAGGAAGTACCGCGCGGTCAGTCTGAGCCTGAATACGAAGGGATGGATGATATCGGGCAGGTCCGTTTCAATTGGGCATCGCTCAAGGATGCCTTGAAAAAGAAAACCATGTGGTTCATTTTCCTTCAAGGTTTCGCCGGTGTGTTTCCATGGAATGTGATCACATTTTTCTTCTTTGGGTACCTGATGCTGGAACGCGGCTATGACAACACCTCCGTGCTGCTGACAATGGGCCCCGTGGTTATTATTCTCGCAGCAGGTTATTTTGTTGGCGGAGCCCTGGGTGACTGGTTGTTCAAGCGAACCCTTAAAGGTCGCATCCTGATCTCCAGTGTGGGCGTAATCCTGGGCGCGATCTTCCTCTTCTTTGCCTTGAGAACTCCGGTAGCCGATAAAACCACTTTCTTTATATTTATGTCCCTGACTGCCATATTTATGCCCTTCTCTTCGCCTAACGTTACTTCGACCGTTTTCGACATTACTCTTCCGGAAGTGCGCAGCTCAGCCCAGGCGGTTGAGTATTTTGTTGAGAATAGTGGCGCGGCTTTAGCTCCCACGATCGCGGGTGCGATCGCGCTGGCAGCTCACAGCAAGCAATACGCCATCATGATCGTCTGTATTTCTGCGTGGGTGTTGTGCTTCTTCTTGTATTTGGGTGCATTATTTTTTGTGGATGGCGATATCAAGTCCTTGCGTTCACAACTTGCGTCCCGGGCAGCCCAAAACAAGGCAAATAAGCCAGCATGAAGCAAGACGAGGCGCATTAGGGCATTTGGGTGCGCCTCGTCTTATTAATTTCTAATGGAAATATTCCAAATCGATCTGGCAAACCACAAGCAAGTAAAGGAATTCCTCGCGCTTCCATTTCGTCTATATCATGACATTCCCCAATGGGTTCCGCCTCTCCGGACAGATGATCATTTTCGTCTGGATTTGAAGCGGTATCCCTTCTACAAGCATTCCCATGCAGCATTTTTCCTGGCACAGCAGCATGAACGAACCCTGGGTCGGTTGGCGGTCCTTGATTCTTCCTTATACAACCAGCACAACCATTCCCGCACCGCCTTCTTCTATCTATTCGAATGTGATAAAGACTTGGATGCCGCTGCACAATTATTTGCTTTGGGCTGCGAATGGGCACGTTCGCGCGGTCTGACCAGTATTATCGGACCAAAGGGGTTTACCGCATTGGACGGGTTGGGGTTGTTAATAAAAGGTTTCGACCACCGTCCGGCCCTCGGCTTGCCTTACAATCCACCTTATTATCCGGCACTCATCGAAGCTCAGGGATTTGAACGGGCTGGCGAGATTGTTTCTGGCTACTTGGGGAAGAATATAAATTTTCCATCCAGAATTCACGAACTGGCAGATCGTGTCAAAGAACGGCGCGGCCTGCGCGTAGCCACTTTTCGCACTCGCCGGGAATTGCGAGTTGCCCTTAATCATCTGAAAGCCCTTTATAATGGAGCTCTGGAAGGGACCAGCGATGGTACGCCCGTCACGGATGAGGAAATTAAATCCCTTGCTGACCAGATGTTATGGTTTTCCGATCCGCGTTTGATTAAAATTGTCATGAAAGGGGAAATTCCGGTCGGATTCCTATTGGCTTATCCTGATATTTCCCAGGCACTTCAAAAAACCAGGGGACGACTTTTCCCATTTGGCTGGGTAACGATCCTGCGGGAATTGCACACTACCGAATGGATCAATATTAATGGTGCCGGGATGATCGAGGCATACCGCGGCCTCGGTGGAACCGCAATATTGTATAGCGAGATGTTTAAGAGTGTGGTCAATAACCCGCGCTACCGTCATTGTGAAGTTGTACAGATTGGTCTTGAAAATGAAAAGATGCAGCGCGAAATGGAGAATTTCGGCGTGGAATTTTATAAAACGCACCGCACGTACCAAAAGGCTCTTTGAAGGCGGAATGGGGTTCCCAAACATTTTCAGGCAGGGCTTAGGAGGAGATAATGGTGAAAATTGTTGCTGATACAACCTCGGGACTTCCGCGCGAAATGATGAAATCACTTAATATTCCGCTCATCCCTCAGATTGTCATTTTCGGCGAGGAGTCTTTCCGCGACGATACGGAACTCGATACGGCGGCTTTCCTGTCGAAGCTCAAAGCATCCAAAGAATTACCTAAAACCGCTGCACCTCCTCCTGCATTGTACAATCCGATTTTTACTGAAGCCAAAAAACAGCATGAGAGCGTGGTTGTGGTTGCCCCATCGGCCAAGGTTAGCGGGACTGTCCGCGCCGCCATCGTTGCAGCCCAGGATTTCCCCGACGTGGATGTGCGCGTGGTTGATTCCTTGAGCGTCGCTGGCAATCTCGCCAGTTTGGTCCTGTTGGCGGATGAATGGGCAACGTCTGGTTTGGATGCCGACACCATCGTTAATCGCTTGAACGACTGGATCGGTCGGGGACGGCTCTATTTCCTGGTAAGTACGTTGGAATATCTTCAGAAGGGGGGTCGTATTGGTGGCGCTAAGGCTTTAATTGGAAAAATGTTGCAGGTCAAACCCATCCTTTGTGTCCGGGAGGGACAGGTGGAACCGTTTGAACAGCAGCGAACAAAAAAACGAGCTTTAGCGCGGCTCATTGAAATAGTTGAGGATCAGTGTCCAAAAAGCCTAGAAGCCCATTTATGTGTCATGCAGGCTGATGCAATGGCGGAAGCAGAGGAGCTGGTGGCTGATTTGAAATCCAGGATGAAATTGACTGCCATCCCCATCTACGAGTTACCTCCAGCGATTGTCGTCCATGGCGGACCGGGTGTGCTGGCGGTCGGTTTCTTTGTCCATTAAATTCGCTATGGTATAATTTGCGGGCTATTGCGAAAATTCCCACGAATGTGGTCTTAGGAGAGTATTAATATGTCTGGACACAGCCACTGGGCAACCATCCGCCGCAAGAAGGGTGCGGCAGACGCCAAGAAGGGTGCCATTTTCACCCGCCTGGCACGTGAAATCGTCATGTCTTCACGTGAAGGCGGGGGAGATCCGGATAGTAATTTCAGATTGGCTTTGGCTATTGAAAAAGCTCGTGCCGGGAATATGCCGAAGGAAAACATTGAACGTGCCATCAAGCGCGGCACGGGGGATGATAAAGACGGCGCAATTTTTGAAGAAATAACCTATGAAGGTTTCGGTCCGCACGGGGTGGCCCTCATGGTGGAATGTGTTACCGATAACCGCAACCGGGCCGTGGCTGAGATCCGTCACCTGCTCAGCCGGGGAGGTGGGAATATGGCCGAAGCCGGTGCAGTCGGCTGGCAATTCAGCCGCAACTCGTATTTCTCCTTCCCTGCCAAACAATTGAATTTTGAAAAAGCCTTTGAATTGGCTGTGGATGCGGGCGCTGAAGATGTCCTTGAAGATGGCGAAAACATCGAGATCATCGGCCCGGTGGAAGCTTTCAAGAAGCTTAGCGATGCTTTGAGAAAAGCTGAAGTTACACCCGACGACGCAGACCTGCGCTTGATCTCCAAGCAGGACGTGGAATTGCCCGTTGACCAGACCCTGTCGGTCCTGCGTGTGATCGAGTCTTTGGAAGAATTGGACGATGTAGCCAACGTTTTCCATAACCTGAAAATATCTGACGAGGCTCTGGCGGCTATCGAGGCCGAATAGACATGGCGCTGGTGCTGGGGATCGACCCGGGAACGGCGACAACCGGCTATGGTCTGGTGCGCAGCCGGGAGGATGGCAGCCTGGAATCGGTCTCTTTTGGCACCTTTCGAACCCCCGCTGGCGCAGAAGCCCATCATCGCTTATCGATGCTTTACCATCAAATGAATGAAGTCTTGAATCTCCACCGCCCCGACTCGGTAGCGGTGGAGAAATTGTTTTTCCAACGAAATATTTCGACCGCCATAGCCGTCGGTCAAGCCCGTGGTGTCTTGATGCTTGCGATCAGCGAGGCGGGGTTGGATCTGGCTGAATATACTCCCAATGAGGTTAAGCAGGCTGTGGCAGGTTATGGGAGTGCTGGAAAAAAGCAGGTCCAGGAGATGGTGCGCGTGCTTTTGGCGTTGCCCGAAATCCCACAACCCGATGACGCAGCTGATGCCTTGGCAATTGCGATAACTCATCTGAACACGCAAAAATATGGTGAAAAATGATAGCGACTATACGCGGCGAAATCACCCAGGTGGAAGAAAACGCAATAATTATTGAGACGGGGGGCGTTGGTCTGCGGGTTTTCGTTCCGAAACCGTTGCATGAACGCACAAAAGCCGGGGAAGCGATTTTCCTTTTTACCCATGTCGTTATTCGCGAAGACGATTGGAAGCTGTTCGGGTTTGAGTCGCAGGCAGACCGGGAATTATTCACAACCTTGCTCGGTGTTGATGGGGTGGGTCCGAGAATAGCTTTGGCGGTCCTTTCTACATTAAACCTGGAGACGGTCCAAAGGGCTGTATTTAACGACGAACCCGCTCTATTGAGCCGGGTTCCGGGGATTGGGAATAAAACGGCACAAAAAATGGTGCTTTATCTCCATGACCGATTGAAACCTGTCAGTGGCTTGGAAAAGATAGCCACCATGTCCGACGCAGATTCTGAGGTTCTGGCAGCGCTTATTGCTCTGGGTTATTCGGTTGTCGAGGCTCAAACTGCAATCCAGTCCATCCCGAAGGATGCCCCGGATGATGTGGAACAGCGTTTGCGGCTTGCTTTGCAGCAGTTCACCAGGAATTAAGACGTTATAAAAAAGCGAGCGGATGGACGGCTTGTGAAGGCAGGGACCTGGGTCGACCACTAGGTCGTCATCTGGCTTGAGTTCAATGACGAATAAGAAATAAGTTGATAGTCGCTATCGTTAAATGTCAGGCGTTATAATTTGGGGGCATTTTTCGATATGGCTTTTAGGTAGAACCATGTCTCTTATTTCAGCGAATAACATCTCCAAATCCTTCGGCCCTGTGGACTTGTTCTCAGGCGTCTCTTTTGCCATACCAAAAGGTTCACGACTTGCCCTGGTGGGGCCAAATGGCTGTGGGAAAACCACGTTATTGCGCATTTTGGCTGGTCTGGACGAACCCTCCGGTGGTAAGGTATCCCGCGCCAAGGTCCTCCGCATCGGTTACCTGCCGCAGGAAGCTGAATTTGATATGGATGGCACGGTATGGGATGCCTGTTTTTCGGTCTTTTCGGACTTGATCGCCCGGCAGGAGGAACTGGAAAAACTCGAGGCCGAGATGGCCGCCCAGGAAACCCGCGACCAGGCGTTGGCGCGATATGGCACTCTCCAGCACGAGTATGAGCGGCGCGGCGGTTACACATTCCATACTCGCATCAAGCAGGTTCTCACCGGTCTCGGCTTTTCGAAAGACGATTTTCATATGCCGCTGGCACACCTCTCGGGTGGACAGCGTACCCGCGCCTTCCTCGCACGTCTGTTGCTTTCTGAGCCTGATCTTTTGATGCTTGACGAACCCACCAACCACCTGGATATCGCTGCCGTTGAATGGCTGGAAGGCTATTTGAGCCAGTGGGACGGTGCGGTGGTCATCGTCTCTCACGATCGGTATTTTCTCGACCAGGTGGCCAATGGCATCCTGGAAATGGCTTTTGGTGCCACCGAACATTATCCTGGCAACTACTCTGCTTACCTGCAGACCAGGGAAATGCGTTGGGAACACCGCCGGGAAACCTTTGAGTCTGAAAAGGAGAAACTCCTCAAGGATGTTGAGTACATCAAGAAAAACATATCCGGTCAAAACGTTAGCCAGGCAAAAGGGAAACTCCGCCGGTTGAGCCGCATTGTTCAGGCCATCGAGCAGATTGGCATGGAAGCGGTGGTCAGCCAAAAATGGGCGGAAACGGCCGAAGGAGTCACGATCGGAACTTCGCCTTTCGGTCCGGAAGAAGCGGAACGACGTGTGCGTGCATTACGCGCTCCCGTACGGACATTGCCGCGGCTGCGTCTGAATCTTCGTTCGGCGGTCCGGTCGGGCGAACTTGTTTTGCGTACATCGGATCTGAGCATTGGGTATCCTGACCGCTTGCTTTTTACCGCTCCCGATATCGTATTGCGCCGGGGAGACTGTGCCGCATTGATTGGCCCGAACGGGGCCGGTAAAACCACCTTTTTGAAAACTGTGCTTGGTCAACTGAATCCATTGGGAGGAGAAGTAAAGTTGGGCGCCTCCCTGAAGATCGGATACTTTGCCCAGGCACACGAGGGACTTAACCCTGAAAATACGCTAGTCCAGGAAATCGACTCTGTCATGCCCCATTGGCTTCCGGGACAGATCCGCGAGTATCTTGGTAAATATCTCTTCTCTGGGGATGAGGCTTTCAAAAAGGTTTCTGTCCTTTCAGGTGGTGAACGCGGCCGGCTTGCACTTGCGAAGTTGGCGTTGCAGGACACCAACCTGCTTTTGCTGGACGAACCTACTAACCACCTGGATATTCCCTCCCAGGAAGTGCTGGAAGCTGTTCTTGACGACTATAGCGGTACGATCTTGCTGGTTACGCATGACCGCTATTTGATCGATGCGCTCGGCACTCAAATCTGGGAAATTGAAACAGACGAATCTCAGTTGACTTTTTTTGAAGGGACTTACAGCCAACGGCGGGAAGAGCGCGAACGACTGGCGGTACTCCGCTTAGCCGAAACGTCTCAAGTAGCCACCTCGCGCCCGGTTCGTCGTTCTGCGGATCCCGCTGTAAAAGAAGAGCGCCGCAGGATCGCCCGTCTACAGGAATTGGAGAATAAGATTGCCGCTCTGGAGCTCCAGATCGCTGACCTTGGACGGAAACTCGAGAGACCTCCCAAGGATACAGCCCTGGTCCGCAAGTTGGGCAACCAGTATACCGCCTTGCAATCCGAGATGGATACCTGGCTGGCAGAATGGGAAGGATTGCAAAGTTAAATAATGAGCGATGGACAATTCTCCATCGCTCATT
This sequence comes from Anaerolineales bacterium, assembly GCA_017882125.1. Lineage (GTDB taxonomy): Bacteria > Chloroflexota > Anaerolineae > Anaerolineales > Villigracilaceae > UBA877. The sequence continues at coordinate 4,837 of JADGQC010000039.1, read as the reverse complement.
ATTCCCGAAAAAAATGCGAAATGAATCTAATTAGATTTTTTCGTTCCGAAAGCGGTTTGTTTCTTTTCCCTCTGAATTACCGGCGTCGTTTTTCCAAAATTCACCGGTTCCACATGCACTGTAATATCTGCCGGCGAGACGATGGTATGAATGGCTTTCTCGATCACCTCTGTAGCAGCATGCGCCTCATTCAAGGTAACATTCCCGTCCATGGTAATATGCATGTTTATGAAAGTATGCGCGCCTGAAGGGCGGATGCGGATAGCATGTGCGTCCACCACGCCTTTAACCTCACCAGCCACTTTCTCAACTTTGTCTGCCAACCCTCTGGGCGCTGTATCCAGCAGGGCCGAAATAGTCCGCCAACCGAGTTCTCCACTGATAAAAATGACGATGAGGGCAACGATCAGTGCCGCCACTGAATCTGCCTTGTGCATCCAGTCCAACCCGGGGACATAGCGGGCTATGGTCAACCCGATCAAGCCCAGGATAACCACCGACGATGACCATATGTCGGTGCTGAAGTGTAGGGCATCCGCTTCCAGCGCCTGGCTTTTATACTTGCGCGCCGCCTTATAAAGAATGCGTGAACGGGTATAGTCAATAATGATGGAGGCACCCATTACGATAAATGACCAGATGGAGGCTTCAACTTTTATAGAAACAAAGAACAGGCGGTTGATCGCTTCGTAGATGATCCACCCTGAGGTCGCCAGTAGTAACACGGCCTCGAAAAGAGCCGATAGATTCTCGATCTTGCCGTGCCCGAAGGGATGCTCCTTGTCGGCCGGCTTATCCGAGACTTGGACGGCGAAAAGTGTCATGGCTGCTGCAACCAGGTCTAGGCCGGAATGAGCGGCTTCAGCCAGGATACCCAGCGAGTTGGTTAACAATCCGACGGTGAGTTTGAAGGTGGTCAGACCGATTGCCGCAACCACCGAACTGAGCGCAGCGGAACGTTTATCTTTTCGTGCTTCTTTAAGTGTCATGCTTCCCTTTCAAATAGGAACGATTATAACGTAGGAAACGCGAGCCTGATGCAAGATGACGAATGTCACAACTTTTAGATATTCCTTTTTGAGATCTCGGCTTTGACACTATTTTGATAAAAACAAGGATATGAATGGACTTCGTATAGCGAATTTCCAGGGGGGATTTGGCTCCGAATAGTTGATTTATCGGTCTAATAGGGCTTCGTTCCAGGAAGGGTTATTTATTGTTCAGTCCGGTGATATAGAAGAAATCTCGCGGGGATTGGGTCAGGTACCGGTCAACGCCGTCCACCATCAATCTGGGCAGCAGAGGTTCTGCGGTCAGTTTGGACCCGGATGGAGTGATTTTTACAAACAACACCCAGTAATTATTGATATCCAGTTGAATGGCATTATATGCTCCGGCAGCTTGCATGGATTTTGCCAGTGCTTCCATCGTCAGGCTGGGCCCGCAAAAATAATATAATGTTTGGTTATCTTGACTAAGCCCAATGCCGGAGCGGACTGTTGGAGAAACATCAATTACCGTGTACCCCCAATCCTGGGGGGAATTGTTGTAAATCTGACTGTTGATCTGGCCTTTCCTGATTACCAGTGGGCCGTTTTGCCGGAATGCCGTCATGTCAGCCGAGAGGAACAGGTCAGTGCCCCATTCACCTAGCCGGACATCTCCATTCTGGTAAATTGCCACTGTTCCCAGTCCATCCCGGGGTGGAAGGGCCTGGCTGCCGTTTGCCATCGCTCCAAATTGACCATGCCTGGCTTGAAAGCCGCCGTTGAATTCAGCCAACAGGATGTTGGCGGCCCTGTCTGCCAGGTTCATTTTTCCGCTGTGCGGGGGTTCGCCCGGCAGGGTGGGATCGATCGCCCCCAGCACGTAATGGAGCCGGGTTTGGGTCAGGTCGATCGCGACGATGGTGACGAGCGTATAAGGCCTGGTGGGGTCCGGCTGCACGAATGTCTTGTATGCAACCGTTTGCCCGAGCGCATTCTGGATGTATGGGATCCAGACCCCTTCGTTTTTTGCCATGCTTAGTGGCGGGACTGTTGCGGGTTGCCAGGGCACTGTGGCGGTTGGAGTCGGTTCCAGCGTCCCGGTCATGGTGGGCGTCATGGTCCCGGGGGGATGGTACGGAGTATTGGTCTTGAGCGCCAGGGTCGGGATGGCAGTCGAGGTTGGGAATGCGCCGTAATCTCCAGCCGGGTTTCCCATTCCAAGGCTATATTTCAACTTCTGCAAGTCGTCCTGGACTTGAAAGACTAACATTTCCAGCCCCGCCACGGCTTTATCCCCGATAATTCCGCGTAGCCAGTCAGCGCCCTCCGCTCCCAGGTATGGGTTTGTGTTGACCAGGATAACCAGGACCACAAACAGAACAAAAATGGCCGCGACAATTCCGCCAGCCCACAACCATATTCGCTTACGAAATGATGACTTCTGCCTTCTGCTGACCGGTTTTGAATTATCCGGTTCCTCGTTTATTTCTTTCATCTTCCATTATCGAAAATCTAGAACGGAACATCGACCTTGGGCATATACACCCGGATGGCCGCTTCTCCGCTGACCGGGCATTTATATTCGCAGATCCCGCAGCCGATACAGATCTCCCGCAGCACGTGCGGAAGTTTCACGCTCACTGTTTGTCCATCCGGACCCCAAACATCGGCATCTTCGAGTTGGATCGCCTTTTGCGGCAAGGGACACATTTCCTCGCACACCTGGCAGGGTTGGTGGTCCGACCAGGGGATGCACCTGTTTTCGTTGATGTACGCCAGCCCGATCACCTGTAACCGTTTCTTTTCCAGGTCGAGCGGAGGGATAGCCTGCACCGGGCATACCTGCCCGCAGGCGTTGCAGGAATAATCGCAATATCCCAGCCTTGGCGCCAGGATGGGAGAGCCAAGCGCTGCCAACCCGGCTTCGAAGACAGCCGGCTGCAGCCCGCCGGTGGGACACACCCGGATACACTCGTTGCAGCGCGTGCATTTCGTGAAATCAACCACGTCGGGGTTGGTTTCCCGAACCCCCGGAGGGCGGATCAGGAATGGGCTTTGCCTCTTGGCGGGTCCGTTGCTGTTCAATAAAGCGATCGAGGCAACCGTGGCACCGATCGCCAGTAATGCTTCCCTTCTGTCTGGATTGTAAGTGGTCCATTTTTGGGTTGAAAATACCGGCACGAACCTTGTCTGGCCGCGCGGGCAGGCTTCCAGGCAGTCCAGGCACATCGTACACTCGGTTGGGTCGCTGGCATAATCTTTCGCGGGATTGATCGTTCCCGTAGGACAAATATCGGTGCACAGGGTGCAGCCCTTGCACTCCGCGCCCACGCTTCGGCGGAAGATTGCCGCTTTGCTCAACCAACCCAGCGCTCCTCCCAGTGGGCACAGGTACCGGCACCAAAAACGGGCAGCCAGCAGGTCGAGCAGGATCACCCCCAGGAAGATGACCGCAAACAATAATCCATCCCGGTAGAACACGGGTTGCAGCGGCAAAATGCCCGGGCGGAACAAACCATCGAAAGTCGAGAGCGGACCCTCGAGGACTGGCACGTTCACCAGGATGGACTCCACTGCGGTCACGATCCGGTCCAGTGCCGGCCAGACACTGACAGTTAATGTCCGCAGTAGCAGCGCCAATGGGTCGAAGAATAACAGGGTCAGGTTCCCCAGCAGGGCGGCTGCGAAGATGACAATCACAAGGTCGAACTTAACCCGCCGCCATCCCTCCGCCGGGGAAGAGCCCTTTTTTCTCCAGCGCTTGAGCGGGAATATGTCCAGGATCGTGCCCACGGGACACAGCCACCCGCACCATGCCCGCCCAAAAACCACGGTGAGCAGGATGACGATCAGCGCCAGGGCTGAACCTGCCAAAAGTGTGCGGCTGGCGGCCAGGTGTCCCAGGATTAGCAGCGGGTCCATGCGCATGGGGATGTTGATCACTGCCGCCGGTCCGCCATCCTGGCGTGACCAGGCGAACAGGGCGATGAATATCGCCAGTGCCAGGTATTGCACGGTTTTCCGGAAAACGATCCAGGGTCCCGAGACAATTCCCTTCTTGAATATTCTTTTCCCCTTTTTTGGCGTCGACAAATGGGTGTCCATCTTTATCGCGATATCAGGCGTTCAGATCGATGACCTGGATATTCAGGTTCTGCAGATCGCTTCGCCCCAGCCCCATGGCGGTGCCGATCGTGATGTATTCCAGGTCTTCGGGTTTCATCCCAAACAGGGATGTGGCCAGGCTGTCTGCAGCCACTACGTCCCGGCTGGCGATCACGGAATCCTTTTGCTGGACATACGATAGTTTGCCGCCGGTTGGACCACCCGTGGTCATGATACGGACTGCATCGATAAGGGTAAGTTGTGGTTTGAGCAGCGAATTCAGGTCGGCGATGGATTGATGAAGGTTGTTGTGAAGCGTCTCGCGTATCCAGACCGTGCCCATCAGGTTCTTCATCCCCAGGGTGAGAACCGAGGAACTATGATTTTTAGCGATGGGTACGTTGATCAAAACATCCGCATTTAGGATCTCGTCGTATATCTTGATTTTTTTCAAAAATATCCCAGCCGGCAGCACCGTATCGACATAATGATAAGAAATCATGTTGACCATCTCGCCGCCGGCTGCCTTTACCTGTTCTTCGATCCCGCTGATTTTGTAAGCTTCTTGTCCAGTTCCTCCGAAGGGGTGGTCCATTACCTTCACGCTGGCAGCCCCGGCTTCGAAGCACATCTTTACCAGGGTTCCCACCACCCATGGATTGGTGGTCGCGGCATATTCATAGGTGTGATAAGCCACGCATATGTTGGGCTTGATCACCACGTTGGCACCGGCCGGCACGAAT
>JADGQC010000162.1 GCA_017882125.1 Anaerolineales bacterium | reverse complement strand
AGGATATGATGAAGCCATGGATTGCGTTCTTCCAGAAACCGACACCCGACGAACTTAAGCGCAGAGGATAAAGGAGTTTGGAGAAAACCACCCAACTCGCTAAAGCATGTGGAAGTTACAGCAACGCCACCTAACACCGGCTCCACCTGACCGCCTTCGGCGCGGGGATGCGGCGGCCATTTGGTAGAAAAAGTGATTTTACGCAATCTTGCCTTGCCATCACCGGCGGCAGGTGATCCCATCCGTTGAAACTGTCGAAAAAGTATATAGAAATTCGCATAAAAGGATAAGGTTCGGTATACTCCTGGTGACCTGCCCCCAAAAAAGTGACCCAACGTACATGTTAGGATTCAGACAAGGAGACAGGTCAAAATGCCCCGAAAGAGCTACACTATCGAATAGATCATTAGCAAACTGCAGGAAGCTGTGGAAAAAATGGAGATTTATGAATGAAAATTGGTTTGAAAATTAAAATCACTGAAAATTATTTTCGAAGAAATAACAATCATTACTACAGCTACCTTACAGCAACCAGAATGGAAGGCATGGAAAACATGGGAAAAATAGACATTTTTACCCCCAAATATTGTACTCAATAGAGAATATAACACCATATATAGGGGGTACACAGATCCCGACCCAACTCTTAAGCAATTGGTTCGGGGTTCAAGTCCCCAGTCGGTCACCTAAATATGGCGGTAAACCGCCAAAACCCCCCAAAATTTGGGGGATTTTGTTTTAAAGTTGTCTAAATAGACTAATTGTTTCATTTGCGTTTGCAGTCAGACCCCCAAGCTCACGGATCTGGAACGCTAAATCGGGGATAATGTGAAAGTTGTCCATATAGAATAAATGTACAATTTGCGTTTGCAGTAAAACACTTCAAGCTCACAGATGTGGGTTTGAAAAAAGAGTACGACGTCATTGTCAACGCAGACGACTCATCATCCCTTGGTTCACAATTCTAAACACAAGACCACAAAATATAGAAATAGTAAATGAAATCTTACCTCTGGGCAATAAACCTAACCAGCCACAAATTGATAGCTTAGCATTTTACCGTCAGAAATATTCACCAATGCGCCGCGCAGGACTCCCTCGGAGTATTCACTGCCGGGGTTCATACACATAGTTTTACCAATCTCAATCGCTCCACGACATTCGTGGATATGACCGTGTAGCGCGACCAACGGCTGGTATTTTTCAATCATTTCACGGACAGCCAGACTCCCCACCGGAATGATATTCTCTGACCCTCCGATCATGACCGGCCTAAGATCTGCATCAAGTTGCGGCGCTTCATCCAAGGTGGAATTAAAGGGTGGAGCATGAAAATTAAACACACAGCGGGATGGATCCTCCACCTGATCCAATATTGTCTGCAACCTGGCCCGCAGCTCATCTTCTTCAATGTCGCGAGGACAGTGCCAGGGTGTCATATTGGCATATCCGCAGCTAACCATTGTATGCACCCCATCCAGGTCAACCACCCGTCCCTCCGGAAATATTACCACATCCGAGGCTGACAATATTTTATCCAGAGCAAAATGGTCATCATTGCCTGGGGAGATAAAACACTTTACCGGAGAGCCGCGAAAACGTTCCTCGGCAAGGTGCATCCAGCGTTCAACCGTCTCGCACATTACCTTCGAAAACAAGGCATCCACTTTGGCGGGATCGGATTCCAGTTCCTTCATCTCCTCCGGGCTGACGACACAGGGATAGAATCCATTGCTGCGGATCTGTCTTTCCATTTCGGCCAGTTCCTCAGGGGTATGGGCGGTCCATTCCTGGCCAAACATATAGGAATAATATGCATCCGGGCGCTTCTCGATCCCGATGATCTGTTTGCCGGTGATGTCCCCCCCCATCACCAAGATGTCTGCTTTGTAAAACTCGGATGCCTTGAGGAACTTAAGAAAACACGGCTCGGAACCGTGAATATCCGTGGCGAAAAAAATGCGTGTAAACTTCTTTGGTTTTACCTGCTTATTGCTTTTAAACCATTGCATAACTCACCTGTTTGGGCCGGGATGGTCTTTTTTGTTTGGAAGCGTAGCGTTGGCCATCCCGGCAAGAAAGAGAAATCAAAGATGCTTATTCAGGAGGAATCTGCTGGAAGTTCAGATCGATATCAACACCCCTCCGCTTGTTCATGGCCCGTGCGACCCAGAACCAGATCAGGGCTATGACATAGATCACGCCGATTCCCACCAGGCCAGCGGTCGAGGCCAGTCCCAAGCCCGGTACGATGAGGTAGAAAACAATCAAAACCACACCTACAATAAAGCCCCAGGCGCCGCACAAAGTAAGAAGTGGGATCTTGCCGATCTTGTACTTGGATATCGGTGAGGCGTTGTAAATGGCTTTGGCTGTGTAGGGGAAAATGGCGGCAGCCAGACAGGTGATGGATTGGTAAATCGTCGCAACCAGCGAGGTGGACAGTGTGTAATTTACCAGGTTCGGCACGAACCAGAAGAAAATGGCTAATGCCTCTGCGCCTATTAATATGAAAAGGATGGCATTCACCGGGGAACTGCGGAACCGCCGGCTGACCTTCCCTAATCCGTCCGGCAGCAGCCGGTCCATGCTCATGGCGACGATTAACCGGGTAGAGCCGATGAATGAATTGAAGCTTTGTTGGATAGCTTGAGCGAGAAAACCTAACAAGGTAAGGATCAAAATGATCACACCGCCACCCATGACAGGGATGAGTATGCTGGTGTAAGGCTGAACCGGAAAGGCGATGGTGCGGTTGAACCAGTCATAACCCAGGGCCAAAGTAAAATCATGACCGCAGACTTTTAGCAACAGCGCCATCGTCCCGGCCATGACCAGCACGCCGAACGCCAGAGATCCCTGCATGACCCGGTTAACTTTCCCAAAATTGGAGGCATGTTTGATCTCGCCCAGGTTCATGGCCGACCAGACCGCCCAGATCAAGTTGAACCAGGCGATCGCCACCACACCGATCAGGCCATACAACCCACCACCTGAAGATGGATCGAAGCCGGCTGACTTGGCCGCATCGATCACATATTGGTAGTAATTCGTATGAGCGGGATCCAAGGAGGCCATAAAGGTGTTGAAGTTGGTCACAAATGTCGCATGCGACGTGGTCAGCAGCACAATGGTCATCATTACAATGCTGATCACCAAGCCTGCAAACAGGAACCACTGCACTTTCAAATAGGTTTTTAATCCAGGGAGAAAGGCTATGGCGATCAAGATATTGGTGACAAGTGTCGTGATCATGATCCCCCAGTTACTGGAGAACCATGTGCCAAGATTGAGCAAAGTCTGACTGTGGACAAACACTCCCCAGGTTGAAAAGAGCGGGGAAAGGGTCATTTCAGCAATCCAGAAGCCGCTTAGCTCCAGCCAGTACCATATTGTAACCAATAGCGCAAACAGGGCCGTAAATGCGACAGCCGGGTGCAGAATACGGCTCTGGAAGATGTAGTCTCCACCACTGCGAGGCATGGCAGAGGCCAGCATGGAATACGCCAGGTAAATAGGGACAATCAAGATCGCAGCGACGATTAATCCGAGCACCGGATTGGTGGCCGGAAATTCTCCTGTAGACCAAACATAAAACTGAGCCGCGCCTGTCAGGACCAGCAGGGTAAAAACGTTGTACATCCAGTGATCTGCCATGCTCATTTCGCGGATCAGGCCGGATGCCGTGCGTCGGAAAACGCCCTGTGTGGAAACAGGACCCTGGGCTGGTTTTACTTCTGGAATATTTGCAGTCATAGAACAATCGCTCCTTTCTCGAATCAAGTTTCTAATGTTGAACCTAAGGGATTACGTGAATCGGATGAGGATCTTTTTAAGCCAGTTTACCTGATGATTTTACCAATCGCCATCTTTGTCACCTCCTCCCAGAAAATATTCCTTTTGGTAGTGCTACTCGCACTGTAACTGCCGGGTCAACCACCTGGCCGATGCGCACATCTCCAGCGGAACTGACAATCACATAGGCCTCTTCCTTGCTGAGACCATGGTCTGTCTGCAGCCAGTTCACCATATCTACCAGGGCCATCTTGATCGCTGCGTTCAGTCCCTCAGCAGAAGCTACCACCATGATTTCCAGCGAAGTTTCGATGCGCGGCCGTTCGATAGGATGATCCTTCAACAGGTCCAGCTTGATGGTGACCTCCGCGCCGCATTCCACGCCGGTTCCGCATACCTCGCCGTCGCCCATGGTGGCATGCACATCCCCGACCCCAAAGAGGGCGCCCTCGACCAGGACAGGCAGGAATAATTTGGAACCAGGGCGGATATCGGTCGTGTCCAGGTTACCGCCGTGCTGCCCGGAGTTAAGGGTGGGAATTGCTTTCGTGGGCGACACACCAATCGTGCCGATCATTGGCCTGGCTGGAAGACGGACTTTCTCCCCCAAACGCATCGAACCGTCTTTATCAATCCGGACCACTTTGGTATAAGGCCCCGGGATGGTATCCTGTAGAAAGCCGAATCCGGGGATGATCAAAGCAGCGCCCCAATCCCAGGGTTGGATGTCCAGGATCTCCGCCACCAGGGTATCCCCTGGCTTTGCCCCCTTGATAAAAACTGGACCAGTGATCCCGTTGCAGTGATTGAGATCCACTTTACTGGCAGGGTCGCTGTCCGAATGGATCTGGTCATCCAGCGCGTCCAGCGTCTCGAAGATAAGTGTAGTTCCCGGGTCAACCGTAATCGCAGGTGGATTTTCAGGTGCGAAAGTATAGGTCCTTGTTTCTTTGGTTAGACGTATCATGGTGTTATCTCCTTTATTTTCATGAATCCTGGCCATCTTCAGGCTTCCGCTCCAACTCGCCAACATCCTTGTACCATTTCATCCGGGTGCCGACCTGGGCTCGCATTTTCCACTGCAAGGATTTTGGCGCGGCCTCGATGCGGTCCAGCATATCGTCCATGCGACCGCGGGCCAGGCGACGATCTGCTTCGGGGATCAGGGTGTACTGATCGAGGAATTCGTCACGGACCCGCTTTAGATTGGTGGTCGCGGTGTAATAAAAGCCCCAATCGGAGGACAGCCTTTTAGCGATGTAAGCCGCGTTGATCCCTTCCTCCGTATCTGTCACCGGATGAGCCATAAATAGCGAGAGGGTGTCAATGATGTCTTTGTGGGTGATCCGGACGATCTGCATTTTTTCCAGGAACAGGTCGGCCAAGGTAATGGTCTCGGCATCCAGCGAGATTCGTTCGCGAAAATCGATGGTGTGGCACATATCCAATCGATCGAAAAATACATCCACCCGCAAGCCCGTCGGGTGGAAGAAGATGACACGGTCCAATCCATGCAGCATGGCCCGGCGCTCGTCAAACTCATATCCCAGCCCGGTCAGGACATTGATCACCTGCTCCCAATGCTTGGAGAGGGCCGTATAGTCCAGGTCTGATAGCGTCCGACCAAGGGCCTTGCGCAACCCAGCTTGCTCCGGGCAACGCAGCTCAAAGGCTAGCGCTCCCAGAAGGCGCATGGTCACCTGGTTCTGGTTTGCCGCTTCAAGGATGCGGTGATGTTCCTGGCTCAACAGTTCAAACGAGAATTCGTCCACGTTTGCATCTCCTGGAGCGATATTCATTTAACCGGGGTTACTACAGAATATTCCAATATCAGTATACAGACTTCCCTTCCAACCTTCAAGTAGCTGTCTGAACTAAATCAGCAATCAATCTTCCCAATATATCAGGAACGATTCATCCCCATTTTCCTCTCCGGGTTGTATAGCCTATTAGAGAGGGAGTGAAAAGTAAGAAAATGAACATTTAGGGGGCAATCAACTAAATAGTGGTTTCGGAAGCAATACCTGGGATGACCTTGCACCTGCCGTACGCAACTTGATTTTTAGCCTTTACGGGAAGAACCGGAATATTTACAAGTCTATGTATGCACATAGATTCACTCATTAACGCAACAGATTCTTGATCCAAGATTTAACCCTCATGACACCCTTTATAGGATTACACCCAATGAACGCGGCCAGGCCATCGGAGTAGTGCCGCCTGCACGAAGCAGGCGGGCCAAAGCGCTGTAGAATTCGCCTTGATTGTGACAACAGCCATCATCATGTTCCTGGGGATGGTGCAGTTCGGAATGTACCTGTATGGGCTGTCCATCGTGGAGAACGCTGCCCGGAATGGGACACGCATCGGAGCGACCAGCCAGGGCTGCACGCCCTGCGACGCTACCGCCGCAGCGCAGTCTGCGCTCCAAGGGCAGCCGGTCATCCGG
>JADGQC010000004.1 GCA_017882125.1 Anaerolineales bacterium | reverse complement strand
ACACGCCTGGGGATCTCCCGCACCTACCAGAACATCCGCTTGTTCAAGAATATGACGGTTGTTGAAAATATCCTGGTCGGAATGCAGCCTCACCTGAAATCGGGGCTGCTGGGCGGGATCTTCCGGGATCCGCGCACGAACCGGGAGGAAAAAGCTGCGGTTGATGAAGCCGTCCGCCTGCTTGGATTTATCAACTTAAAAGGCAAGGGCGACCTGCTGTCAAAGAACCTGCCTTACGGTGAACAACGCCGCCTGGAAATCGGGCGGGCTCTCGCCAGCAAACCAGCCCTGCTTCTACTCGACGAACCGACAGCCGGAATGAACCCCAGCGAGACCCAGGATATGGTCAGTTTCATCCGCCGTCTGCGGGACGAACTAGGCATCACCATCCTGCTGATCGAACACCAAATGCGGGTGGTCATGAGCATATCAGAGCAGATCAGCGTGCTGGATTTTGGTCAGAAAATTGCCGAAGGGACCCCGCTGGAAATCCAAAAGAATCCCAGGGTGGTCGAAGCTTATCTCGGTCGAGGCGCCGCCAGCGGCCTTGGCTTAGCCCAGACTGCAGCTTGAGGCGGAGGACCATTATGCCTATTTTGGAAGTAGAGAATATTCATTCTTACTACGGAAATATCCATGCCCTCAAAGGGATCTCTTTAACCGTTGAAAAGGGTGAAATCGTAACCTTGATCGGCGCCAACGGCGCCGGAAAGTCCACCACCCTGCGCACGATCAGCGGGCTGATGAAGCCGAGGGAGGGACATGTCCGCTTCGATGGGGAGGACCTGGCTCCCTTTAAACCTCACGACCTGATTTTTAAAGGGATGTCGATGGTGCCCGAGGGAAGGCGGATCTTTGCACGGCTGACGGTCTCGGAAAACCTTGAAATGGGAGCCTACACCCGCAAGAGCGGACCGGATATTGCCGCCGACCTTGAGCGCGTATTTACGCTGTTTCCGCGCTTGAAGGAGCGAAGAAAACAGGTTGGGGGGACGCTTTCGGGCGGTGAACAACAAATGCTTGCCACGGGACGGGCGCTGATGGCCCATCCCCGCCTGCTCTTGATGGATGAACCCTCGATGGGCCTGGCGCCGGTGCTGGTGGAAAGTATTTTTGATACGATCATTCAAATCAACAAAGAGGGGACCACCATCCTGCTGGTGGAGCAAAACGCCCTCATGGCGCTTAGCATTGCCTCGCGCGGCTATGTCCTTCAGACCGGAGAAATTGTCGTGCAGGACACGGCCGAGGAACTCAAGAAGAACAAGATGATCCAAAAATCATACTTAGGCATGGAATAGAGGGTTTCCAAGCCGAGATAGTCAATCAATCACCGCCATCTTTTCAATGGATTGAACAGCTCTCTTCGCAACCTGCGAAGAGAGCCTGCGGGTGGTCAATTCACTTCAAACTGGTGGATTAACCACCCGATAAATTGATTAATATCATTTGTTATATGCTATCTAAATGTTTATAATCCATAGTCCATATGGATAAAACAAATTCAAGCACCCAATCAAGAGAAAGGAAATCAAATGGCTGAACAACGAATGCTTTACCTATCACGCGCCGACGTCGAAAAAGTTGCGCTCGACATGCCGACCATTTTGAAACTTCTAGAAGAAGCCTTTAAGGAAAAAGGGAACGGAAAGGTGGAAATGCCGCCCAAGCCCGGGATCCACACCATGCCCGATGCCTTCATCCACGCCATGCCTGCGTTTATTCCCTCACTACATTCTGCGGGAATCAAGTGGGTGAGTGGTTATCCCGAAAATTTCAAGCGCGGGCTGCCCTACATTACCGGGTTGCTTATCCTCAACGAGGACGAGACCGGGATCCCCTACGCGGTGATGGACTGCACCTGGATCACCGCTTATCGTACCGGCGCTGCCACCGGGCTGGCTGCCAAATACCTGGCGCGTCCAAACAGCGAGGTAGCTGCGATCCTGGCATGCGGCGTGCAGGGGCGCACCAACCTGGAGGCGCTTGCAAGTATTTTCCCGCTAAAGCGGGCATACGCCTATGACATTCTGCCGGAAGTCCAGGCGAAGTTCATAACGGAAATGAAGAAGAAATTTAAATTTGAAATCCTGCCCGCCAAGAGTCCCAAGGAAGCCGTAATGGCAAGCGACCTGGTTGTGACCTCCGGCCCGATCCTCAAGCACCCCACGCCAACCATTGAAAAAGACTGGTTAAAACCCGGCGGGTTTGGTTCCGCAGTAGATTTTGATTCGTATTGGACCGGACCAGCCATGGCCCAAATGGACCGGATCAGCACAGACGACCACGCCCAGTTCGAATATTACCGAGAGAGCGGATATTTTTCCCAGACCCCTGCTCCATATGCAGACCTGGGACAACTGGCTACTGGTCAAAAACCAGGGCGGGGCTCTGACAAAGAACGAAACCTGGCGATCAACCTGGGCCTCGCCATGGACGATATGGCGATCGCACCCGAAATTTACCGGCGTGCAATGGCGAAGGAGATCGGCACTTGGCTGCCGCTGTAATGTCCTGAGGCTTATCATTTGATAAAACGCCCACCTGGTTGGGCGTTTTATCGCCCAAGTTTACCAGTCGTTATCAATCGGTTGTGTACAGGATACTTTCGCAGTAAAAATGCTGTGAGCTACAAAGAGAGGAGTAATTCAAGTAATTATGGTCCCCAAAACAGCTGAGGTCGTCATTATCGGAGGCGGAGTGATGGGCGCAAGCACGGCTTATCATCTTGCTCTGCGCGGCCAAAAGAACATCCTGCTTCTTGAAAAAGATGAATTTTTTGGACAGGAAGCCACAGGTCGCTGCGCCGGTGGAGTCCGGTATCAATTCTCCACCGAGGTCAACGTTCGCCTATCCCTGCAAAGCTTGCCCATGCTTGACCGCTTCAAGGATGAAATCGGCCAGGATATTAACTTGCGTAAATGCGGTTACCTGTTTGTCCTTACCACTCCCGAGGATGTCAAAACATTCCGGCACAGCCTGGAGATGCAACAAAGCCTCGGCGTCCATACCCAGTGGTTGACCCCCGATGAAATCCACAAGCGCCTGCCATTGATGCGTTTTGAGGATGCCCTGGCAGGATCATTTAATAGGGACGACGGACTGGTGGACCCCAACAGCGTTGTTATGGGATATATAGGCGCCTCACAGCGATTGGGAGTGCGATGCCTTAATAAAGTTGAGGTGACCGGCATAAAAGCTGCATCAGGGAAAATCATTGCCGTAGAGACAAACCAGGGGACGATCTCCGCGCCCGTGATCGTGGACGCGGCGGGTCCTTGGGCTGGCGTGATTGGCCGGATGGCGGGAGTCACGGTGCCCATCGAGCCATACCGCAGGCAGATCATGACCACCACCCCCATTCCCGAAGTGCCGGCGGATTTTCCTTTCGTATTGGATTTCGCACAGTCGCTATATTTTCACCGGGAAGGGGATGGCATTTTGACCGGCATGTCAAACAACAATGAAAAAGCCGGGTTCGACCAAAACGTGGACGAAGCCTTTGAGATGGTTAACCTTGAGGCATCGATTGCACGCATGCCCTGCCTGGAGAAGGTTGGCTTGCTTTCTCATTGGGCCGGGTTGTATGAAGTCACCCCCGATGCGCATCCAATCTATGGAAAAACCTCCGTGGAGGGCTTTTTTATCGTCGCTGGTTTTTCAGGTCACGGTTTCATGCATGGCCCGATCTCGGGCAAATTAATGGCGGAGTGCATCCTGGATGGAAAATTCCAAAGCCTGGACGTTTCATTCCTGGACCTGGCCAGGTTCGCGGAGGGTCGTCAAATCCGGGAATACAATGTAGTCTGACTTGGAAACCGGACATCTAAATCAACGACTGACAAGACGGGCAGTGTGTACACACAGCCCGTCTGATTTTTTATTTACCACTGGTTACTTTTTTCTCAGCAAACTCAAGACATAAACTCCCATCCCGATCCCTGCCAATAAGAACACTGCTCCGAGAATCCCCATGAGCGGCGAACGTTTGTCGGAAAGGTTGCCGGGATCAGTCACGGTTTTTAACTGCGCACCGTAGTCAATATAGGCGATATCGCCGGCGGTGATCACAATTTTGGAGGTCAGATCAATCGTCGGGTTATAGCCATCCGGCGCTGCGGCACTAACGTTATACTGCCCCATGGGCACGTCTGCGAAACATGTGCCCTGGTAGGTAGTGGCATCCGGGTTGATGACCGTGGTCAGGGTCTTCGAATAAGACCCATCCAGGCTGGTGAGACTGACTGCTGCACCGGCAATCGCAACTTCGGTCGACTGGCGCAAGCCATCCCCGTTAATATCATCGTAAACCAGCACACAAACCTGGGCTAGGCCGCCAACACCCGGGGTGGCAGTTGGAAGAACTTGAGTGGGGGACGGCGAAGGTCCGGGTGTGGGGGAGGCAGCGGCTGACGCCCCGACGCCCAGGGTCAACCTTTGTCCTTCACGCAGGGTGCAATTCGCGTCCAAATTGTTGGTAGTCTGCAGATACTCCAGCGTAACCCCATATATTATGGATAAAGATGTGCAGGTATCCCCACTTTTAACGATGTAAATGATCTGTCCGTCCGGCTGGGGCGTCGGCGAAGGGTAACCGCTCAGAGGTTCACCGGGAGAAGCCTGCACGCTGGCAGAAATTGAAACAAAACCAAGCAGGATCAAGAGAACACTGGCGAGCAAAAGAGCTTTAATCTTCATGGAATCACTGGCAAAGATTATACCCCATCGCCCAAGCCCTTGATATAATGCACTGGCAGATAAGTCTGGAATGGTTAATATTCCCATCTGCAAACCCGGGAAGGAGATGAAATGACCCTGCAAGTGATCGTGGGCGCACAATGGGGGGACGAAGGCAAAGGTCGCATTGTAGACTGGTTTGCCGAGCAGGCAGATTTTTCCGCACGCTATAATGGCGGTGATAATGCCGGGCATACGGTTACAGTTGGAAGCCGGATCTTTAAACTGCATCTGATTCCCTCCGGGATCATCCACCCACAAATCATTGCCATCCTGGGGAACGGAATGGTGGTCAACCCAACCACACTTTTTGAAGAAATGGACTTTCTGCGCCAGGCTGGGATTTCGGTGACACCGGAGCGGCTGCGCATTTCGTATGCGGCCCACCTGATCACGCCTGCCCACCAGGCGCTCGACAGGGCTCTCGAAGCACAAAGAGGCAAGGGCAGTATCGGCACTACGGGGCGGGGCATCGGTCCCGCATACACTGATAAGGCCACCCGCCGCGGGGTGCGCGTGGGCGACAGCCTTGCTCCGGATTTCTGCGACCGGATCGAAGACCATATTACCGAGTCAAACCGCACCCTGCGCATGCTGGGCGCCCCTGAACTCGATTCCGCAGAAATTTGCGATCAGTACCGGAAAGTTGCCGCGCGCCTGGAACCTTATATTGCCGACACGTCGCTGGAACTGCACACGGCATTGCAAGCCGGAAAAAAAGTCCTGGTGGAAGGGGCGCAGGGGACTCTGCTCGATATAGATTTAGGAACTTATCCATTCGTCACTTCGTCAAATACCACGGCTCCGGGTGCATTAACCGGTCTCGGCCTGGGACTGGATGCCGCCCGCGATGCCCGTGTGATCGGTGTGGTGAAAGCCTTCCAAACGCGGGTCGGTTCCGGCCCATTCCCGACCGAGGTCTTCGATGACCTGGCCCTGCGACTGCGCGGCACAGGCGAGCATCCCTGGGACGAATACGGCACCACCACCGGGCGGCCGCGCCGGGTTGGCTGGCTGGATGGGGTTTTGTTGAGATATGCAACCCGGATTAACGGGATCCACGAACTGGCCGTCACCAAGCTGGATATCCTGAGTGGATTGGAAAGCATCAAGTTGTGCCGCGCCTACCGTGGGCAAGACGGGGAGTTCACCGATTTGCCCTTCGGCCCGGCGGATCCGCGCCGATACGAGCCGGTTTTCGAAGAACTCCCCGGGTGGAGCGAGAACGTTTCTGATGTGCGCGAATGGAATGATTTACCGAAAGCCGCACAGACCTATCTCGACCGATTGGCTTCCCTGGCAGGGGTGCCGGTGCGGCTGGTGAGCGTGGGGGCGGAGAGGGAACAAATCGTTCCTCATTCATGATTTTCTGGGCATAAATTATTGGGTTAATGATAGAGACCGCCTTTTGGCGGTCTCTATCATTTATTCTATTGTACGGGTGCTCGGCCTCTGGTACCGTTTTTTGATCGCGGGCAGGAAGTATTCGTTAAAAAATTTATCCACATCGTATTCCGGTTTCCAGCCCCAATCCTTGCGAGCCAGGGTGTCGTCCACATCCTCCGGCCATGAATCCACGATGCCCTGGCGGCGCGGGTTGGGCGCGAAGGTGATCTGTGCTTCGGGGAAAGCCCCCAGTGCCCGTTGGCGGAACTCTCCGGCGGTCAGGCTGAATGCAGCGATGTTGTAAACCTGGCTGGAGAGGGTTTCGCGGGGTGCATCCATCAGCATGAGCAGGGACTTGATTGCATCCGGCATGGCCATGAATGAAATGCGCGTTTCGGCATCCACAAAGCAGGCGTAAGGTTTGCCGGCCGCGGCAGAATGCAGCATCTCGGGACCATAATCGCTCGTTCCGCCGCTCGGGATGGTAAAGGCGCTCACCAGCCCAGGGAAGCGGATGGCACGAAAGTCGAGCATGGTGGGTGGGACTGGATCAAGGTGGCGCTGACCGCAGTAGCGGCTGTAATACACCCCCAACTTTTCGCAATAGAGCTTGTTGCAGCCGTACATGGTGTGCGGGGTATTCCACTCATCTTCTTTAACGTTCCCGGCGGCATGCTTTGTAGCCCGGTCCGGGAAGCCGTAAGCGGCGATGGAGCTGGGGAACATGAATTTAACCGGCTTATTGAGCTTCTCGGACTTGTAGGCAGCCAGGAGCAGCAATTGCATGGTCCCTTCCACGTTGATGCGATGGGCATCCTCGGTGGCAACTTCCGCCTTCGATGAGAGCGAAGCAGCCAGGTGGAAGATGAGATCGAAATCATAATCGTAAAATATCTTGATGCGGTTCACCAGGTCACCCTGGATATGCTCTGCCGGCAGGTTCTTGATCGATTCAGGCAGCGAGACCAGGTCGGCTGTGAAGATGCGGTAGCCGCGCTTATTCAGGCTTTGGACCAGGGCCTGGCCGATTTCTCCGCACGCGCCGGTTACCAGGACGGACTTTTCGCTCATGTATCTCTCCTTTTTTCGAGCTCATACGACCGGAACAGTACTATTACAAAAACCGGGCTGCCGTTCAAAGACCTAGAATTCAGAGCATACACAATTCACGGATATAATCAAAAAGCAGTAGAATGAAATGAATGGATAGGACGATTGCCGGTAGCATTGATTGTACAACAGCTTGCCAGAATATTCTTCCAATTATTTACCGATGAAACTCACATTATTATACCGGGGCATCTTCATACTTGTATTCCTGGCGGCTTGCAGTGGTCTGCCTGCCGCGCCAACCGAAACCATCACCATGGTTTCAGACACCCAGACCGTCACGCCCACCATTATCTGGTTCCCTGCCACCGATACGCCCACATTTTTTCCAACGCAGGCATTGTTGTCCACCCAGGACTTGAGACCGGGGCTGGGGGAATTGCTTTTCACGGATAATTTCGACCAGGCAGATTTGTGGAACACTTCCAAAGATGCCAACTCCAGCGCAACAGTGATCCGCAACCAACTGCTGTTATCCATATCCGGGCAGGGACCACTGACAATGGCCAGTCTCCGTTCTCAGCCAATCCTGGCAGATTTCTACGCCGAAGCCATCGTAACACTCAGCCTGTGTGGAGACAAGGACCAGTTCGGGATGCTCTTCCGCGCCGCTTTCGGCGATAATTATTACCGCTTCGTGGTCAGCTGTGATGGCCAGACGCGCCTCGAACGGATGGTTTCCGGTTCTCTTGTGCCTCTCAATACCTGGTTGTCGAGCGGCGACGCCCCCATCGCTGCCCCGGCCGAGGTTAAGCTCGGGGTTTGGGCGGCAGGTAGTGAAATGCGCTTCTTCCTGAACGACCATTTGCAATTCACCTTCCGGGACACGACCTTGCGTAACGGCACACTTGGATTTTATATATTTGCCAATGGCGCCGCGCCGATCACCGCCATCTTCTCAGAGCTTTCGGTGTACCCTGTGATATACGTCTCCCCCGTCCCTTCCCTCACTCCCTCCCGAACGCCGACTTCAACCCGTACACCCATCCCAACCCGGACTCCCACACCTTAATATTTTCACATGAAAAATAAACTCAACAACCTCGACTCCCGCACGTGGCTCAAGTTCCAAAAATCCTGGTTCATCCACAACCCTCCTCCACGCAAGAAAGGCGTGCTGGTCCATCCTGCCAAGTTCCCGGAGACAATGGCCCGGGAATTCATCGAGTTCTTCACCAAGCGTGATGAGAATGTGCTCGACCCGATGGCTGGTACCGGATCGACGCTAATTGCTGCATTACGGGCAGGGCGGAATTCCTGGGGCATTGAGATAAATCCCAAGTATGCCGAAATTGCCGAGCAAGAAATTTTTGAAGAACGCAATTCGCTTGGCGAAGGCGCAAATGGTCTGACGTCGAAAATCGTGACAGGAGATGCCACCCATGCCTCCGACTTTGGACTGCCGGTATTCGATTATGTTCTAACCTCCCCTCCTTATTGGGACATGCTGCACGCCAAAGGGGCAGCGACGCAAAAGAAACGCCGCACTTCAGCCGACTTGGATGTTATTTATTCCGATGACGCCAACGACCTTGGCAACGTGAGCGATTACGAGGAATTCCTGGCAAGACTGGTGGCAATATATGCCGGGTTGAAGCCGCTCCTGCGAAAAAAAGCTTACTTAACCATAATTGTCAAGAACGTGAAAAAAGGGGGCAGGATCTACCCTCTGGCTTGGGACTTGGGACGAGAACTCGGCAGAGTCTACAAACTCAAAGACGAAAAGCTTTGGCTGCAGGATAACCAGCGCCTGGCTCCCTATGGGCTGGGTTCAGCATGGGTGAGCAATACCTTCCACCACTATTGCCTGCAATTCAGGAACGAGTAGGGGCATGGATTTCATGATTGCGTGATTCGACGATGATCAAAGCTTCAGATATCGTTAATATCAACTATTCCCCCGACCTGACCCAAGCCGGTATTGATTACGCTTGCAGATGTATGGCTTCCAGTTCCAATTCAAATGGCAGCCTGACCGTGGACAGATTCCGCCACCTCGTTGGAGGCGCAGCGATCGAATTTGCATTCAGACGCTTCCTAGTCGAACAGAAAATTCCTTTTCAAGTGTTTGGATCGACACCGTTTACCCACCCGGACCGGTACGACGTTTCCCTGGGCGGGCACCGCTGTGAATTGATCTTCAGCATGATCACCCGCCGCGAGCAGATCTCCAGGCTCCGCAAAAACCGCGCTCTTGCCTTGCATGCTCCTGCATTGCGACCAACCGAACAGTTTTCGGCTGAATCTCACGAACCGAATGATGTGCACATTTTTGCATTATTGCTGGGATTGACAGCAAACTCCAGCGAAGAATTGAGAAAAGCCCTGGCTGCCGGACAGCCTACCTACATGATCCACCCGCTGCCTGACGGTTGGAGCTGCCCGCCCGAGTGGCGCCCACTCGAAGAGCTGGCCTTCAAAAGCGATTGCAAACTTTCGATTACCATGGAAATTGGCGGACAGGACTCCAAGAGGGAATTTTCCACTGCCCGGCTGGAGCTTCCACCAAAAAAACGTGTGGCGGTGGCGCAATGTTTCCACAGCCTGGCCTACCTGCATGCCTCGCATAGACCCGAAGGCCGCATCGGTTTGCACAGCCCTTCCCGGGGGGAAGCGCATGTCATTTCACCTCGGGAGTGGGGGAATATCTGGGTCTATGGGATGGAAATTTTGCTGATGGGCTGGCTAAGTCATGAGGAATTCCAGCGCAAAGCGAAAGTGTTGAACGCAGGCATGCGAACTTTTCAGGGCGAGCCGACCCATGAAAAGAACATGCTTGTCCCAATGGAAGAGTTGAATCCGCTGAGACCGTTGTTCGAGAGAGTAAAAGCCTGGGTGGCAAATCCCCAATTACCCTAAAGAATAAATAAAGAATAAATAAATTGACACCTCAGTTCCCCTGTGGTATCATCCCGACACAACCAAATAGCCCCAATCGGCACTCTTATCCAGAGAGGTGGAGGGACCGGCCCTGTGAAACCTCAGCAACCCCATACGGGACGACTACCATGGTCGCCCAAAAAGGAAGGTGCTAACTCCGGCAGACAATCTGGAAGATGAGAGGGCAGCCGTGCGCCTCGCGCAATTGCCCTTTCGTTCGAAGGGGCAATTTCATTTTTCAGGAGGCTCACGTTTTATGACCACCACCTTTATGTCTTCCCCCAAACTGCTCTTCACCTCCGAGTCGGTCACCGAAGGTCACCCCGACAAATTGTGCGACCAGATCGCCGACTCAGTCCTGGACGCCTGCTTGGAGCAGGACCCGCAAAGCCGGGTGGCTTGCGAAGTTGCCACCAAGACCGGCTATGTGATGCTGCTGGGTGAAATCACCACCCATGCCTTTGTAAACTTTGACGAACTCGTTCGCAAGGTGGTCGTGGAGATCGGCTATGATCGTGCCAAAAAAGGCTTCGACGGCAGCACCTGCGGCGTACTTTCTGCCATATCTAGCCAGAGCCCGGATATCGATCTGGGTGTAAGCAAATCCATGGAAGCCAAAGATGGAGACCAGGACCAGATCGACCTGATCGGCGCCGGCGACCAGGGCATGATGTTCGGATATGCCTGCAATGAAACTGCCCAATTGATGCCCATGCCAATCTACCTGGCCCACAAATTAACCCGCAAGCTGGCCGAGGTGCGCAGGGCGGGCACGCTGCCATGGCTTTACCCGGATGGCAAGAGCCAGGTAACCATTGAGTATGCCTACGGTAAGCCGAAGCGCGTCGATACTGTGCTGGTCTCAGCCCAGCATTCACCGGATGTTTCGCATTCCGAAATCGAAGAAGGCATCATGGAGCACGTCATCATTCCGAGTATGCCAGCAGAAATGGTCGACAAACAACTCAAATATTACGTCAACCCAACCGGACGTTTTGTCGTCGGCGGACCCATGGGCGATGCGGGGGTCACTGGGCGCAAGATCATCGTGGACACGTACGGCGGCATGGGGCGCCACGGCGGGGGAGCGTTCTCTGGAAAAGATCCCACCAAGGTGGACCGCTCTGCAGCATACGCCGCGCGCTGGGCAGCCAAGAACGTGGTGGCAGCCGGGTTGGCCGACCGGATCGAGATCCAGGTTGCCTACGCCATTGGCGTGGCACACCCGCTTTCGGTCAACGTTGAAACGTTCGGGACCGGGAAAATCCCGGACGAAAAGATCAGCAAACTGATCCTCGAGCATTTCGATCTGCGTCCAGGAGCCATCATCCGCGACCTGGACCTGCGCCGGCCAATCTATCGCAAGACGGCTTCCTATGGTCACTTTGGTCGCGACGATGTCCAATTCCCGTGGGAAAACACGGACAAGGCTGCCGATCTCATGAAAGCTGCCGGATTGTAAAACCGAAATCAACAAAACCCCGAAGCCTGGCTTCGGGGTTTTGTTGATTTCTTTACACAAAAATCTCCATTATTCCTTCATAAATACAAGGATCCTCAATATCCTTTGGGGGAAAGGGTGACGAGGCTGGAAGAAAGTTTATGCGGCGGAGTCGCCATGAGAATTCCTGCTGGAGCTGCAACTTAATATTTCATTAGAATAACCCGGAGAGGGTATTCATTTTGGAATACATTAATTTATAATGCCATTGGGAGAGGGGAATAGGGATATGTATCTTGGATATTAATTTTATATGTGATCGTTAGTTACAACCACTCCTTGAAGCCGGAGCGTTAAAGCAGGATAAATTCTGTGACCGGTAAAGACAAGGGAGTCCCGGTATTTCATTAATCTTATAGGTATTGAAATGAACCCTAACCGTAAAGTTAATTTTTACTTGATAATGTTCCTCTTATTGGGTTCCATTGTACTTGCGGCTGCAACAACCGGGTTTAGGATCCCGGTCGTATCGGCGTCCGGTTTAATTTCCTCCAACCCTGCCATCCAAGCCCTGGTTCCGCGTCCCACGTCTGCTTCCGCGCCCTCCAATGTCCTCAAAACATCCACCAACTCGATAACCTGGACGGAATTGGTAAGTTTCCTGGAAAAGGACCATACCAACTGGAACCCTTACGTCTCCGGAAAATATACCTGTCTGGACTTCTCCACCGACCTGGTGGCTAACGCAACACAGCAGGGAATCAAGGCCTGGATCGTTGCAGTTGATTTTACAGACGGCGGGCCGGGACATGCTTTTGTAGCGTTCGAAACCTCCGACCGGGGTATTGTCTATGTCGAGCCGCAGGCTGATGATACTTACCCAATTGTGGCAGTTGGCAAAAACCTTTGTGACTCCTGGGGAGTCTACCAGTGCATGGGGACCGTGTCTTCCATTCAATACATCCAATACGATAAGGCGCATTTTTGCACTAAGTACACTCCATGATTCACTGCATTTTAGGCAGATGACCCAACTCTCCGAGACCCCTTGTCATCCATCCTGAAACAGGGAAGATGGATGAAACAGTGCTTTGCGAGCTAAACTCGCAAAGCACTGTTGATTATATTTAAGATTCCAAAATTAATCTTTTGCCAGACTTAATCCCCCCGATATTATCCAGGGCACCATCGCAAAGAAACCGATCAGCGCCAATTCGGCTGCTTTTGTAACCAGCGAGATAATCACGATCCCAATGGCTGTGATGCCATAACTCAGCACAGCCAAGCGGTCGAACTTGCCATTAGCGAGTTTGGGGGTCTTACCTGAAAGCAACAGGTATAGTGCGAAAGTGGTAAAAACGGTCAGCCACCAGCCCCAGAAGTTCTGCAGGGGGATGCCGTGATAGGCTCCATTGACGTCCCAGACCCAGTGCCCGCTGGCAACCATAATCGGGTCCATCACCAGATCCCAGGCGGTCATCACCAGCCCGCCCAAAGCTGCCACCGAAAGGATCCTCTGCCAGCCCGCCCAGCCGGCAGGGATAAGCCGGTCAGCAATGACAAAGGAAGGGTAGCTCATCATGAACCAGGCCACCGGGATGAGATATGGCACCAGCCCAAGGAAGAGGGGACCGAGTTTATCCGTATAATGATACGGGCCATAGACCAGCCCGGTCGCAACGCCCACGCTCTCAAAGAGTAGACTCACACCAAATACCAGGGCGAGCAATCGCAGGGCACGACCCCAGCCTTCGCGCTGCCCGGAGTGCAGGATGGCGAATGTGAAACCTGCCAAGGTCGATATCGGAGTAACAAATGGGGAGGGGGCCACGCCGGCAGCGATGCAGGCTATAGGATAAATGGTCAGAAGGGCGTAGAGAATCAGCAGGGCAAGCGTGGTCCGGCGCAGAGTCATGTCAGTTTTCTAATCATTACAGATTTTACCCCAGCTTCCATTCCCGCATTGGGGTGGGAAGTGTGGTGCAATCCCTCACACGGAACGTTCAATCCCGTTGAGGTGGATGTGAATTGGGCTGATGGAAATCCGCCTCTGAGAGGGCTGGCAGGGGTTTCCACTCACGGAGAGGGTTACCCTGCAATCGATTGGACCCTCGATAGAATGATCTCCCCCATATTACGGAGCCAATCGTTCTCGGAAAGATTGTCGATGACCGCAAAACGCGGTATTTTCAGATAAATTGGTTGGGTGTATACTCCCTCACGCAAATCCCTTAGGAGGCCTCATTTATGAAACGAGCAGTCAGTATCAGTATCGGCTCTTCCAAGCGCGACAAGGCGGTCACCGTCAAATTGTTGGGCGAGGAAGTCAGCATAGAACGGATCGGCACAGATGGGGACATGGAGGTTGCGGCTCGCAAATACCAGGAACTCGATGGAAAAGTGGACGCCTTTGGGGTCGGCGGCGCAGACCTGGGCCTGATGGTGGATGATAAATGGTACCGGCTCTATTCGGTTGAAAAGATGGTGCGGTTCATCAAGACGACACCGGTCGTGGATGGTACAGGTCTGAAGAATACATTGGAAAATAAAGCCGCGCCTTTTGTAGAAACCAAACTTGGCGACTACATCCAGAAAAACGGCGGCAAGAAAACCTTCGTTATGACCGGTGCTGACCGTTGGGGTTTGGCGCACGGTTTTATCCAGGCAGGCTATGAGTGCGTCTTTGGAGATTTGATGTTCTCGCTGGGCATCCCGATCGCACTGCACAACGAAGGGCAACTCAAGACACTGGCATCTGTTCTAATGCCTTTGGCGGGACGCCTGCCGTTCGAATGGGTTTATCCTACCGGCGAGAAACAGGAAGAGCGCAAGCCGAAGTATCCGAAGTGGTTCGAGTGGGGTGTGGTGATCGCAGGCGATTGTCATTATATCAAGCGCTATATGCCGGATAATATGAAAGGCAAGGTGGTCGTGACCAACACCACCACGCCCCAGGATGTGGAATTATTCCGCAAATGCGGGGTGAAAACCCTGGTAACCACCACACCGGTGCTGGATGGGCGTTCGTTTGGCACGAACATGATGGAAGCTGCCTTGATCGCCGTTTCGGGCAAGGGACGTGCCCTCACTCATGATGAGTATGAAGAAATGCTGACCAAACTCGGATTCGAGCCGTCCCTGCAGGAATTGAATTAGAAGTGTCCTCCTGCGCAACCGACCATACCCGGGAAATTTATACGTTGATTCGAACAGAAATTTCCACACTCTCCCGGGTATTTTTTTCCGGGGTTAGTGTGCGGTGGCGGCAGGCGAATAAAAAAAATTAATTAAAGGAGAATTTATGGATGCAATCGTAACTGCTGGGGGCGTTCCGCTCCCGGAAGAGCCGTTGTACGATGCCACCCAGGGTCATCCCAAGGCAATGGTGGACATAGCTGGCAAGCCGATGGTCCAGTGGGTGTTGGATGCGATCTCGGAATCCAGTAATATAGAAAACGTAATCATCGTTGGTTTGACCGATAAAAGCGGGCTGAAATGCAGCAAGAAAATGTATTTCGTCTCCAACCAGGGCAAGATGGTGGAGAACCTGCAGGCCGGCGCAAAAAAGGTGCTGGAGGTCAACGATAAGGCCGAGTACGTGCTGATCGCTTCATCCGATATACCGGGAATCACGGGCGAGATGGTGGACTGGGTGGTGAAAACAGAACTCGAGGAGAAAGTGGATATCGTTTACAACGTCATCCAACGCGAGGTGATGGAGAAACGCTATCCTGGATCAAAGCGAACCTGGACCAAGTTAAGTGACATGGAAGTCTGCGGTGGCGATTTGAATGCCGCACGAATCAGTATGATCGTCGATGATGATACCGAGCTGTGGGAAAAGATCACCAATTCCCGCAAGAATCCTCTCAAACAGGCTGCCCTGATCGGCTACGGTACGGCCTTGATGCTCCTGGCTGGCAGGCTAAGTCTCCAGGACGCAGAAACCAGGGTCATGAGCCGGATGAATATTTCCGGTCGAGCCATTGTCTGCCCGTATGCCGAAGTGGGCATGGATGTGGATAAGCCCCACCAGCTTGAGATCATGCGTGCAGATTTGACGAAGAAAATTAAGCAGACTGAAAAAGGTGCGAAGTCCCTGAAGAAAAAAGCGACCCTGGCAAAAGGCGCCGGGAAATCTTCCAGGGCGGCCGAAACCGCCCCGGCGAAGAAGCAAGTTCCTGCAAGAAAGACAATCAAAAAGTGACCTGGAAGAGTATCCTGGAACTGGACGCTCGCCTCTCCGCACAGATGCGGGTGGCCGGGCGTCCTGGTGTCTTGCGCAGCGTGGCGATCGTCCTGGCGCACTCGGGCGATTCCTGGTTTTGGTGGGCCGGGCTGGGACTGCTTTGGTGGCTGGGCAACTCGTTCTGGCGCCCGTGGGCGCTGACAATACTCCTGTCCATTATTGCCCTGGCTGTGATTGTCCTGGCGATCAAGTTCACCATCCGCCGCCGAAGACCGGTGGGGGACTGGGGGGGAATATACCGGAAAACCGATCCGCATTCGTTCCCGTCCGGACATGCTGCCCGTGTGGTCCTGATCGCAGTCCTGGCCCTTGGGCTGGGCCCGGGATGGCTGGCGCTGATCATCTGTATCTGGGCGCCGCTGGTGGCGCTGGCACGTGTTGCCATGGGTGTGCATTACCTATCTGACATCGTGGCGGGTTTCGGGTTGGGAGGAGTGGCGGGTATTATATCCCTGCTGATATCAGCCCGGTAAACCGGATTATTTAATGCATATTAATTAACCACAACTCACCCCGCAGCATAATTCGGGGTGAGTTGTTTTATCCCAATCATCGGATTATCAGGCCTATTTATTCGGGCTACCCTGCCGCACGCATGGCGGCTTTAAAGTTTTCCAATGCCTCCACAGGGGTGGGGTCGGCGCGGTAAGCCATCGCAAGGTAATATGAGGTGTAATCCCCAAAATGCAGGGCGGTCCAGATGTGCGACAAGCGCGTCTCTCCCTTTGCATCGTAAACATCCGTTGTCAGCCCCTCGACGGTGAATCCGTGCCGGGTAAGATCGAGGCGCAGACGGTTGCGGGCGTGGTCTGACGGTGCGTGCAGGAATATAGTCACCGTGTGCGCCATGATATCAGCCGGGTTGAGCAAACCCGCCAGAGCGTTATGGTCTGCTTCTGGCAATACTTCAAAGCCTGCCCCCGCCTTGGCAATTTCATTGATCTGGGTCTTCCAGCGGCGCGCCACGGGGGCCAGGCTGCCGGATCCGTAGATGTTAACCCAGCGTTCCACCAGTTGTCCCGCCAGGCGTTTGGCCGGGTTTTGGGCCGCCGGGATTTCGGCGCGCAGGGTTTCCTGCTGCTTTTTCATGGCGACCAAGGCTTCCGCCAACTCATCCACCGGGTTGGCAATCAATCCCAGGCGGGTGAAGGCAGCCAGCAGCAGCCCGAAAGAAAAGCCGACCGCAGCGCGCGGCTGACCTTTGTGTTCGAATTTCCACAGCGGAATGTTCGCCTGCCCGGCTCGTTCCGCCAGCTTTCCGCCCGTGACAACTGCCATCAGGCTGCACTTGTTTTGGATGGCAGCGGAAAAGGCATCGAGGGTCTCTTCGGTGTTCCCGGAATGGGAACTGGCGATCACCAGCGTTTCCGGACCGTAAGCCCAGGCCGGCAGACCGTAGTCACGCTGTACGAACACGGGCACCTTGCAAGCAGGAGCGATGAACGCTGCCAGCAGGTCCGCACCGATGGCAGAACCGCCCATGCCGGGGATGATCACCTGACGCAGGTCCTTGATTTCGGGCAGGGGCTGGGTTTGTCCCAATTCCCAGGCATTTTTAAGTTGAGCCGGGAGGTTATCAATTTCACCCAGCATGTTTTGCGGGTCGTGGTTGTGGATAAAATCCAGGTCGTCAAGGTTCATATCAAATGCCTCCTACTTTTAGAAATCCCGGGTACCGCCAATAATTCCATTGATTCATTCTCATCCCTGCATTTCTGTGATGAGGTCATATATTTCTTTCCTCTCCCAGCCGCTCTCCTGCGCCACCTGTTTTGCCAGCAAGGACGGGCTTTCACCCATTTTTACTCCGAATTTAATCGCGATGCTCACCTTATCTTCCGACCATTTTTCCTTTCCCCGCTTTGCTTTTCCCGCCACCACCAGGGTAAATTCGCCGCGCGGTTCGTTGAGCGTAAAATATTCAATTGCCTCCGAGATAGTGCCGCGCCAGGTCTGCTCGTGGAGCTTGGTCAGTTCACGGGCAACTGCGATCTGCCGCCTGCCTAACAGGGTTTCCAGGTCTTTCAACGCAGCTGGCAGCCTGTGCGGAGATTCGAGGAAGATCAGAGTGTATGGCAGGTTATCCACCTGTCTCAATAATCCCTGCCGATCGGACGACTTGCGAGGCAGGTAACCGAGATACAGGAACGAGTCGGTGGGAAGCCCTGAGGCTACCAGTGCAGCCAGCGGTGCGGATGGCCCCGGGATGGGACAGACGTTATACCCGGCTTCAAGCGCTGCCCGTACCAATTCATAGCCGGGGTCATTGATCGCCGGTGTCCCTGCGTCTGAGACCAGGGCTACATCACCGCCGGATAAAGTAGCCAGGATGGCATCCAACTTGGTCAGCTTGTTGTGTTCGTAGTAGCTGGTGAGGGGAGTGTGCAGGTCGAAGTGCGTCAGCAGTTTGCGGGTGACACGCGTGTCTTCCGCGGCGATAAGACGGGCTGCCTGCAGGGTCCTCACGGCGCGCGGGCTCATGTCTTCCAGGTTTCCGATCGGGGTGGCAACAAGATAAAGGGTGCCCATGCAATAATTAAACCACAGATGGAAGCAGATGGAAACGGTCAGTGTCAGGAACTAAAATTTCCAATGGAGTATACTCACCCAAATCCCCGTCGGGAAGGTTGAGAATGAAAATTATTAAAGCACTCCCGCTTGCCATTGTACCTGTCATCCAGATGGCTTACGGCTGGTACCTGGGTCAGCTTCACCAGTCAGGGTATGATATTGCCGGGATATTCCTGTTCATCAATGGGGTTGCCGGACTCGTACTTGCAACCTTATTTTATCTGCTTACCCGAAAATATCCCTGGCATGAGAAATGGTATCTGACCGTTCTTACCGGAATGGCAGGTTGTGCGATCGTTTTTACTCTCATCCTGGTGGTCGCCAGGCTGCACGGGTAGGGAGGGTATTAATCAAGCTTCAAAGAGTATACATGAACCGATTTATCTTAAGATCCGGGCTTGGAGTAATGTACCAGATAATTATCACCAGTCTTTGTTGCGTGGATATTTTCATCTAGTGGTTCAGTAATAGTGGGAATGCTATGATGATTTATTCCATGAAAACGAAACCCTCCTCATTTTCAAATGGAATATGGGGAGGGTCTGTGCTTTAAATCCCAGAGAGGGTAATCCTGTAGGTCTTACACCCTTTCCCCTCTAAACTGTGTCTCATACAACTGGTTATACACGCCTCCCATTCCGAGCAGTTGCTCGTGCGTGCCGCGCTCGACGATCTTCCCCCTGTCCATCACTAGGATCAGGTCCGCCGCCAGGATCGTGGACAGGCGGTGGGCGATGACGATGCTCGTCCTGCCTGCCATGACGCGCTTCAATGCTTCCTGGATCAGTGATTCGGATTCGCTGTCGAGGTGGCTGGTGGCTTCATCAAGCACCAGAATCCTCGGGTCCTTGAGGATCACGCGCGCCAGGGCGATGCGTTGTTTTTCGCCCCCGCTCAACCGGTAGCCGCGTTCGCCCACGATCGTTTCGTAGCGTTCGGGCAGGTCCATGATGAATTGATGGATATTGGCTGCCTTTGCCGCAGCTTCGATCTCAGCATGGGTTGCTTCGGGCTTGGCATAGACCAGGTTGGTGCGGATGGTGTCGTGGAACAGGTAGTTCTCCTGGGTCACCATGCCGATTGCAGTGGCGAGCGAGTCAAGCGTGACCTCCTTCACGTCGGTCCCATCGATGCGGATGACTCCGCTGCCGGGGTCGTACAGGCGCGGGATGAGATAGGTGACCGTCGTCTTCCCCGCGCCAGAGGGTCCCACCAGTGCCACCAACTGCCCTGAAGCGGCTTTAAAGGAAATCCCTTCAAGAGCCACGTCGCGCGCCTGGGAGGTCCCGTCCATTTTTTCTTCTAGGAAGACAGGTTCTTCGATCTTTTCTTTTCCATCCCTTTTTGTGATGCTCTCCGCCGAAGACAGGACCGCACCCACGTCCTCCATCCGCCCGTAGCGTTTGACATCTTTCAATAATTTGGTTTCATCCACACTGTAATTAAAGGTAACATTTTCGAACTCAAGATTGCCCTTAACATTCTGCAGAACGAACGCGTTTTCTTTTTCCGGGATGTCCCTGGGCAGGTCAATCACCTCGAAAACCCGCTCGAAACTCACCATCGAAGTGGAAAAATCGACCGGTGCGCTTGCCAAGCCTTGCAGCGTGCCATATAGCTGCCCGAGGTAAGAGCCGAAGGCAACGATGGTGCCCACCGTGAATGTCCCCTGGATGACGTACCAGCCGCCCAGGCCGTAGACCAGGGCAGTGCCCACCGCGCCAACCAGCCCCAGTATCATGAAGAAGGTAGAGCCAACCACGGCGCGGTCAATGCCCATGTTGCGCACACTTGCAGCCCGCTGCCTGAACCGGTTGGTCTCCTCGTTGGCGCGCCCAAAAAGCTTGACCAGCAGCGCCCCGCCGATGTTGAGCGTCTCATTCATATGTGCGTTCATGCGGGCGTTGGCTTCCATCTGTTTGCGGGCCAGGTCGCGCAGGACTCCACCCAGTCTTTGGGCGGCAAAGATGAACAGCGGCAGGATGAGCACGCTGACCAGGGTCAGTTTCCATTCCAGGGTGAGCATGACGGCCATCAAGGCAATCGCCTCGATGATGTTGGTGATGATGTTGACGATGGTGTTACTGATGGCGTTCTGCGCGCCGACCACGTCGTTGTTCAGGCGGCTCATCATTTCGCCCACTTTGGTGTTGGTGAAGAAGCGCAGGCTCATGCGCTGCAGCTTGCTAAAGAGCGCTACGCGCAGGTCGTAAATGACGCCTTCCCCCACTTGTACGTTCAACCGCCGCTGGATGACCGAAGTCACGCCATTAAGGATGGGAACGAATAAAAGTGCGATTGCCAGCAGCAAGAGGCTGTGCAGGTCCTTGGACGGCAGGACCTTGTCGATCATCTGCCTGAAGATCAGGGGGGTTATCAATGAGAGTCCAGTGCTTATCAGGATCATCACCAGCATGCCAATGATCTGGGACCAGTAAGGCCTGGCATAATTGAGCACCCGTAATAAGAGTTCCCGGGTGACCTTGGGCTTTTCGTCACCCGAGCGCATGTAAGCCCCCCAGCTACCACCATGAAACATAATAATCTCCTGAATTAAGTTACCATTCACAGTAAGAATATCGGCGTTTATCTGTGAGGCGTGTAAGACTATAAGACTGATTCAGCTTTTGGTCAACTGGACGAGTGGGGAGGTTAATGAAAGTCTTTTATGATTTAAGAATGGCATGTAAATTTAAGGGGAGGAATCAGCATTGAAATCCATATTTAATAAAATGTCCAGCAGATTTACTGCTGGACATTTTATTCTTATTAAATGGCTTCATCAATAACCGGCCCAGCTATGGGTACCTGAATCGCACGTGGGCGGAAGAAGATCCATGTCAGGCCGATGCCAAGCGCATATAGAATCGCCGTGCTCACGAACAACGGTGAAAACCCGTAGCGCTGCTGGACGATACCTGAAATATACGGTCCGACCGCCCAGCCAAAGTTCCAGGCAAGGTTGCGGATGCTGTTGACCGCCCCGTGCTCTGACTCGTGGCTCTGTTCCAGAGCAAAGGCGTCGAACAGCGGGGCCACCATGTTCATCAGAGCGCCACGCGCCAAAAAGCCGATCACAGACAGCCACGGCCATGGGGAGAAGCCAATCAGCAGGAGGAAAACCAGGCTGGCACCCTGGCCCAGCACTATCGTCCGAATTTTACCGCCCAGGTTGCCCACCAGGCGCGGGCCGATAATGCAGCCGATCCCGGTCAGCAGGGCTCCGAGGCTGAAAAGGATCCCCAGCGTGGAATCTCCCATCTTATACCGTTCGGCATAAAAGACGTTGAAATAGGGCACCAGTGTGGCAGCGCCAAAACCGATCACCAGGTTGGGAATGGCTAGTTTCAGGGTCAGGGGACGGAGCAGCACCTTCCAGACCGAATTCCTGGGTTCCTCTGATCCCGATTTTTCATTAGCCCCAGATTTTTTTGGTTCGTGGATAAAGGCGATCGGTACCAGGACGAGGAAACTGATGACAACGCAGAACAGCAGCACGGCTTGATAAGCCGCGACACTGCCTGCCAGGTGGAACCAGCGGGTGAACAGTCCAGGCAGATAGCCTGCCAGGAAGTTGCCGGCAGTGCTGGCAAGAGGGAACATTCCAAAACTTAGACTGAACAATACGTCGCGGCTCTTGTCGTCGGAGGTCTTCATCATGAACGGCGCCTGGCTGAGAACATATAACTGCGAGGTTACGCCGAGCATGAGAGCTCCCGCCAGGATGACTCCTTCTGAACGACCCAGGATCATGGTGATGATGGCAAAGTTTGCCAGGGCAAAGCCGACCATCATGGCGCGCTTGCGGCCCATCCGGTCGGAGAGCAATCCCATCGGGACGCCAAGCAGGAGCGCGGAAAGGCTTGGGGCGGCATTCACCAGCCCAAGGAAATCCCGGCTGTACCCGGCGTCGATGATGTACAGGTTGAAGAACAGGTTCCAGCCTGCAAAGAGCAGTCCGTCCAGGAACAGCGCAACCAGGAACAGGCGCGCAGGCCGGTTAAGCAGGCGGAACTGATTAAAAATGGAGTGAAGGAAAGTTTTCATGTCAAATTGCCGGGCGGGGTTTAGCCCGCGGAAAAATTCTAGGTTACAAACATCACCGATGAAGCCTTCTTTGGAAAGAGAGTGCTCAACAACAAGCGCCTCTCATCGTCCTTGTAGGTGCAATCGGCATAGGATTGTTCCAGTTCTTCGAACGATCGGTAACCGAATACCAGCTGCAGGAAGGACAGGTCCGGGAAGGCCGCATTGCCCTGGTCCTCATGGCAAGGCATCCAGGTTTCGATATTCACCAGCCTGCCTTTGTCGAGCACCAACCTCAGACCGGAGCGATAGAAACTGATCCTGGCCTCGCCGCTGTATCCGACAATCGCTGACTCGGCAATGTGCCGCTCCAGCGCCGGGGCAACCTGGCGCAAAAAGGCAGGCAGGTCCGGGACGCGGATGTACCAGGCATACGGGTCGCGCAGGCGCGGCAGCCGTTCCCGGAAAATATCGTAAGCCGGATGCTCGCTCCCGAACCAGAAACAGTACACTGTGCGGGCGGCGGGTTTCCCATCCCGCTTCGAGTAGGTTTCTCCCGTCTTCCACAAATAGCGCGCCACGGTGGGAGTCGTTTCCAGCCAGGAAACACCCGGCTTGAGCTCGTAATGGAATGCAGCCAGCCCGGTATCCCAGTCGTACCATGGGTGGGTGAAATAACCGACCGGTTCATGCGTGCCGGGGTGTTCGAGGATGCGGAATTCAAGCCGCTCCACGTTCTGTGCGTGCATCCCGGTCAGTTCGTAGTGCCAATTAGCTTCGTCACGAACACAGGTGACCAGCCGGCGCCGGCAACCATGCGCATAGGCTTCCATAATTACGGGAATATCAGCCTCGTTGGCCGCGCGGATGGTGAAAGGTTCACTCTCGCCTTCTTTCAGGACCGGGAGTTGGGGTTCAAAACCGGCACGCCCGCCTCCCAGTTCCAGCGCCATTTCGTAGCCAAAAAGACGGTAATAATATGGGATGCCGGTAATGCCCTGCAGGAGGTCATCCTTTTCCGCGCTCCATTTGTGAACTTCCTCGAATTGAGCGCGCACCAGGCCCCGGTTCCGGAACTCGGGCAGGGTCCCCACCAATTCAGGGCGGCCTGCTCCAAACGGGATGCCCTCATAAGCCCATGTCTGCGGGATTAAATTCATCGAGGAGATGATTTTCCCCGTGGCAGCTTCGACGACCAGCGTGCAGTCGTCTTCATGGAAGGAGG
The DNA here is from genome assembly GCA_017882125.1 of Anaerolineales bacterium. Classification (GTDB taxonomy): domain Bacteria; phylum Chloroflexota; class Anaerolineae; order Anaerolineales; family Villigracilaceae; genus UBA877. The sequence continues at coordinate 18,382 of JADGQC010000004.1, read as the reverse complement.
GATGGGGGCGGGCAACCAGGTCGCGCGTCCACTCGCCCACGCGCAGGTCGGGTTTGTCAAAACCTTCATCGCTGTGGATGCGGGAATTAAATTCAGCCAGTGCATCCGCGTCACTTGCGATGGAACGGCATAGTATGAGCCCTTCTCTCAGGTTTTTCAGGATCGGGCGGTTATTAAGATTTATGTTCATGTCTGTCCTGTTATGTGACCATTCCCCCCGACAGGCGGAAGGTCACCCTGTATCAATCAGAAAATGTTTTAATTCTTCCAGCGTTCTTCCCAGCTGGGTGAACTGGATGGCGCTTATCCCCAAAGAGCGCGCCGCCTCCACGTTGATCAGCATATCGTCCAGGAAAACCGACTCCTTGGGATGCACGCCCAGTCGTTCGAGCGCCAGTTGGTAGATGCGCGGGTCGGGTTTCACCAGTCCCACTTCGGCGGAGATGACCATTTCATCGAATACATCCGCGAACTGATTGGTGGTGATAACTTTCCTTAGCCCCGACCAGGCATTGCTGATCAGACCTACTTTCCGGTCCGGGCGCAGGCTGCGCAGGAAATCGAGCAGGACGGTATCCACCCGGTCGCCGGAAAAGAATTCGGTAATGATCTTTTCACCTTCCTGCCGGTCGACGCCTAATGCTTTCGACACAGCCTGCCAGTGTGCCTCTTCCGAGATCTCCCCGGTGGACGCCCTTAGGCTGGAATCGCTTTCGAAAACGATCTTTTCCAGGTCACGGGAGGTCATCCCAATGCGTTCGGCTTGGCGGCTGCGCGGACCTTTATCCTCGGTGCGCATGATGACACCGCCAAAGTCAACGAAGACTGCCCGTACCCTCATCCCTTCTTCGTTCCTGCCGGCTTCGCTTTCGGGGAGGATGTTTTAATCGCGGGTTTGATGCTCGATATTTCCGCCGTCTTGCTTCTGGGGGTATGTTTTTTCTCGTGTTTGGGGGCGGCTTTTGGTGCTTTCGCGGCTGGCATGGCTCCGGCGCTCGCGGCAGGTTTATCAGCCGCCGTTTCCACTTTCGCCGATTCCTTGGACATGGTCTTGATGGCATTTTTCCAATCAGGGAAAAAGCGTTCCATGCGGGCGCGCTCCACGCGGTTGGCGCGGCGGCATTTTGGGCAGTGGGCGTCGTAGAAGATCAGTTTATTTTCTTCCATATGTTCCAGGGCGGCGAGCATATCCTCGCGGCTGATGGCGAACATAGTCTGGCAGTAAGTACAGCGTAGTTGCATAGAAATCTCCTTTGGGGACACAGGACGGTTGTGGATTGGTTGGTTGACCTATTTTACTCCATCGCCTTGCGATAATAAATCTGCTGCATGACTTTTCGATAGCCCACGCCTTCATAAAGGCGAAATGCACCCGAAATATTCTCAGAATCCACGCTGAGGGCGGTCTCGGTCATCCCCATCTCTTTGAACATCTGCATGCTCTGGACGAGCAAGGAACGGGCCAGTCCCATTTTGCGCCAGGGACGGCGGGTACAGATCCCTTCGGTATAGCCGCGCTTGCGCTGGTATTCCTTGTTCTCCTTGTGGTCAATAAAATTATGGATCACGCTGGCCATCTGGTCGCCATCCCAGGCTACCTTCCATATTTCGGGCTGGAATTCCGGGCTTTCCATTTGCATTTTGAATTCCTCATCGCTCATGTCGCGGATACCCCAGTGATCACGGAAGGCCTCATTGCTGGCGTCAAAGATCGGGCGGACATCCCCGGGTTGAACCAGACGAACCTCCAACCCGGCTGGCATGGGGGCCTCCGAAAACGGTTCACCCAGGTCGCGAACCATGTGTGTCTCATAACGGGCAGGCTTGTAACCGCGCCTTTCCAGCAGGGAAATGAGGTCTTTTTCCGAGTCCTGTGGTTCCACCTGCAGGAATTTTGGCATCGTTTTCGGGTGACCGGCAGCGATCTTCTGAGCCCGCAATTCGGCAGCTTCGAACATCGCATTTCCAATGCCTTTCCCGCGCCAAGCGGGGTGCAGAAAACCGAAGGGATGGTAAAGGGTGATGCCTTCCAAAAGGTTTTCCCACCAGATGCGCCCGTATGCGACCAGCTTGCCATTCACTTCAGCAAAGAGCATGTCGGTCTGCGGGTCACAGTTAACCAGGTGGCGGTAGGTGCGGGCCACATCTTCCACGTCGGTGCTGCGTTCAACACCGTCTTTCACCTTGCAGGCGGCGATCAGGTCGGCCATATGCGGATAATCCGTCTCCCCCCGAAAACATCGGAAGGTGAGTCCCTGGAGAGAGAGAGCATTTGGTAAAGAAATTGATTCCATCGTTTATCTTCCTTTCGCTGACCAAACATCGTAAAAAAACCGGTCATGGATTAGCCCATGACCGCCTTGGGAAAGAAAAAGGCCACGGGCAGGGAGTGTCCGTGGCCTTCATACACTGCGTGTATCTAGTCAGGCAATAGGCGCACTCCGCGTAGGTACGGTCTGACCGCTGGGAGCAGCGGCGCGGACACGTGCAAGGGTGATGGGATTACTGTGAACCATGAAGTGCGCCTCCTTTCTTTGTATTTTTCGAGCAAGTGAAGTTTATCACAAGGTATTGTTTCCAGTCAAGGAATTTTAAGAATAAGCGGTCAATATATAAAAGCTTATCAATCTTCACCCAAAATGCACTTTTTCTTGACTTTTGCCCCTCATTTGTGCTAGATTCAATCATCTTATATTTGAGGATGATTATGCACCGCGAACGCGTTTCTGAAAATGTCTACTGGTTCCAAAGTGAAGTTTATGCCCAGGTGACGGCGGGTGTAGTGGTTGGGCCGCAATGGGCTCTCGTGATCGACACCCTGGCCCTGCCAGAAGAAACCCTGGCAATGCGGGATTACGTGGAACACGAGCTCGGGGTCCAGGTTCGTTACATCATCAATACCCATTACCATGCCGACCATACCTGGGGCAATTGTTTTTTCCCCGGTGCCACGATCATTTCCCACTCCCTTTGCCGTGACCTGCTGATCGAGCGCGGTATCCCGGCGCTCGAAAATGCCCGCAAGCAGAACCAAACCTTCCGCCAGGTAAAAATCGTGTTGCCCCATTTGACCTTCAGCGAGGGCACATTGAACCTGCGCGTTGGCAAGAAAAATTTATCCATCTTGCCTGCACCCGGCCACAGCCCCGATGGGATTGCCGTGCTGGTAGAAGAGGACCGGGTCTTGTTCGCCGGAGATTCCTTCATGCCCCTGCCTTACGTGGTGGATGGCAATACAGAAGACATCACCACATCCATTAAAAAGATTGGACGCATGGGTCTCGAAAACATCATCCAGGGTCACGGCGATATTATCTTACGGGGTGAAATTGATGCGGCTGTCAAGGAAAACTTGAACTACCTGACCAGCATCCGCAAGGTTGCCCGGACGGCTGTCCGGCGGCGCGCACCCCAGGATTATATGGATGAAAATAACATCGAATCATGCGGCAAGAGCCGTGTTTACCTGGGAGGGCTGGCGGAGGAACTTCATCGCCGGAACTTACTGGCGCTTTACCTGGAAGAAAAAGATGCCAAGGAAGCTGGCAAGGATTAAATCAATCTGCCGCACTTTTCAAGTGCGGCAGATTTTTTGATTAATGATAAGATTGCCGGAAATTTAAACTCTGGAATTTGAATCCCCGAAATATCAAATCAACGAACAATTTTGCTCCTTAAGACGTTTTCCCCCCGCTTTTTGGTCGCGCTCCCTCTTCGCTTGCTCGAGCTTCACCGGCAGACCGTGCCGGCGTTCCGTCCCATCTCTCAGGCGCTTGAGATTAGGGAGCAGCGCCCAGATCAGCAGGAATTCAACCAGGAATCCATAAATCACGTACTCCCAGGGTCCCAGCCCCATAGCGGCACGCACCCCAAAAATAATAATTGTCAGCACCCCAATGCTCAGGGTGGTCACCGAAGCATAACCAGTTACATACCAGATCAGGAGACCGAGAGGGATAAGGATGAGGGCGATCGGGGGCCAAAGACCAAATGCACCTCCTCCTGCAGCCGCGCCCCCCGCCCCACCACCCAGGCGGATATGTCCATCCGGGTCACGCACGATCAAAAAGAGGGAATAGTTGTGCCCGATCACGGCTGCGATGGGTGCCAGCATATGGATCCATACGTTGGGTGTCACCGCCTGTGCAAGCCAGACCGACGCGGCAGCTTTCAGGATATCAAAAACAGCAGTCAGCAGCCCTGCCCAGGGTCCGGCTGCCCGCATGGCGTTCGTCCCGCCGGTGCGCCCGCTGGCGACGGTGCGGATATCCCGTCCATTCATCAATTTAACGACGATCAAACCAAATGGGACAGAACCGATGATATACGACGCCAGCAGGATACCGACGTCAACCAGGACTTGCATAAAAGTTTCCTCCGTGGCGGTTAAACTTTGACTCCAGGAATATCAGGGTCCAACCAAACCTGCAGATGGATAATTTATCCAGTTAATAACATTAACACATAAATGGGGGGAAGGTCACTCGGGTTCTGTAAACTCCAGGGGAATTTCGACTGGACTGCCACTTTCGATTATATAACCGCGCGCCCGCCATTTTCCGTTCTCTCGAAACCAGATGATCTGCGCCACTGGGTACATGGCATCTGCGACATCAGTGGGTGAGAGCTGGTCAGGACCGTTAGGATGTGAATGATAGATTCCAATAAGCTCCAACCCGTCGGCTTCAATGCGCTGAAAAGCGCGCCATTGTGCACGCGCTTCCATCCGGTAGCGAACCGGGCTTTTTTCCGCATTGGGGATGTCTTGAGACCGCTCCACCCGCTCTTTATTTCCGCTGAGCAATCCGCAGGCTTCAAGCGGGGCACAGCGGCTGACGTGCCGGCGCATCGCCTGCCATGTTTTACGAGTTAAGATCAGTTTGGAGTTCATTTACCGGAACCAGAATGCCAGCCCCCAGAACAATGCGAGCATAAGCGTTGGCTCGAGAAATGCCCGGCGGAACGGATTACCCTCCACCAGGCTGACTGCCAGTACGGTCAGCGCGTAAAGGGGAGCCAGCAGAGCCAGCCCAAATTGGACGGGCGAAAGCGGCAGGTAATGCATGGCTGCACCAAATTGGGCAGCGACGAGGCCGATCCCCACCGCCCACGCTACTTCCCAGCGCTGGTTGAGACGCAGGTGTAGCGTCCGCAAGGCAGCCAGTCCGCCGGCCGCGAAAAGCGCCGGCACAACCATCACCAGGCGTGCATTGACCGCTTTCAGTGCGGTTGCCAGGATAAGGAAAATGACAAAAGCGATCACCGTCAGGATGGCAGCTGCCACCTGGTAACGTGCGTCGTTTGGGTCCACCACCACATATTCAGCCAGGGCAACCACCAGGAAAATGGCGGCGCCAAGCCCAAATCCTAGCCACCAGATGGGTGTATTGGGCAGCGTGTAAAGCGAAATCCCGATCACCAGCACCGTCAGGGTGGGAAGCAGCCAGTGCTCGCGAGTCCCCCCTTTTTTTAACTCCGGATGCGTGCGCAGCAGCCAATCCATGCCGGTGGCGGTTACCCCCGTTGCCAAAAGGACGATGACGGTATTCAGGTTTAAGGCGATCGTCAGCCTGAAATTCCCAACCGGGAGGAGCAACGAGAATAATGGAGTGGCATTCAGCACCCGCGTCAACGCAAATGCCAGCAGGACGGCAGCGGTTAAAACGCTTATTCGGGTTGATTCAGGCAGGTGACTGGGTTCTGTCATCGGCGGTATTGTACCGCGAAAACGAGGCGAGACGGCTTCAAGCCGTACTCGACCGGTTCGGCGCCACGAAGCGCTGAAGATTACTTTGGTTGCCTGTGTTTATAGGTTGGGACTGCCAGCCAGACGTTCCTTCATTGTCAGAAAACTCAATCGCGACTATAATACCGCCTGCCTGACGGGGCGTGGCGCAGTCCGGCTAGCGCGCTTGCATGGGGTGCAAGAGGTCCCGGGTTCAATTCCCGGCGCCCCGACACAAGGACTCCACTTCGGTGGAGTCTTTTGATTCAATTTCCTTGTTCCAGATATATTGAGTGCTCTTCCGCTTTCCCCCTGGCACTTGTTAGTGTATCTCAATCCAATACCCCAGCAGCATGGTAGTCTTTTCTGTAATTGCACAAGCCGCAATCTTCCGCCGGGTCCGGAGGGGTGGGGCTGTCGAGCAAAGTGACAATTTCATTTAATAATGCTAGGAAGGTGACATCATCGCGGGGGATATTCATCCAGGTCGTCCTGGTTACAAAGCCGGCTTCCCTGCCGGTCATTTTTTCATAACGTTCCGGAGTAATTATGAACAGGCCGAGATGGGTGATAGGCGAGAGGGATAATGCCCCGGGTGCAGGGTTTTCCAATGCGTAGGCATAAGCGGATAATTGCCGGCTGTAGAAGGCAGCTTTTTCATCGGATGCATCTGACGTCTTGTAATCAATGATGCCAAAAGAACCGTCCTCAAAAGTCATGATTGCATCGAAACGGCCCCTGATCGTGCATTGGGAAGAAGTATCTGGAAAACTGATTGGCGCGGATTTGACCCATTTTTCCCTGAGGGTTACCGTCCCCACCGGCAGGTCGGGGGATATTTCGCTGGATGGCTTATCCAGGTAATAATTACTGGTCAGATCGCCCATTTTCCCGAACATGCCCGGAAATGGTCCCCGGTAAACAATATTATGCTTTACCTTGAGGTAAAAGCAGCGTTTACAGCCATCCCATGAAAATGTCAGGTCTGACGGGCTAAGGGTATAGTTGGTCATAAAGCACCTTTTTTTACGGCTGGGCTCTGATCCTCCAAGTGTGAAACCTGGAATGCGTCTACCGGATAGAATATTTTCCGATAGATTTGATTCAATGAGCGAAGGCCTCACGTTCAATGGAGATTATATAATGAAAGTTCTTCCGAGATTATAACTAAATTTTGGCGGTATTCGTTTGTTCCTCTTTATTTACCAAAAACAAACGAATACAGTTTCTTTTACTTGAGGATCACCCGTATGGATGTCACTTTTCCCTTGATCACTCCACCCTAAGTTGCCAGTGAAGTATCTGTAAAGAACTTGTTCTCAGCCCATATCATGGGAAAACTAGACAATGCCCGCGCTTTCAGGTATCATTAGCCCGCCCGGTTTGGACCGGCCTTCACAAAGCGGTCGCCCGCGCAGGATATTTCCAACAAAACCGGGCAACGGCTCTTCAAAGATCGACAGTTTCCTTCGGCGTGCCCGGATACGCGCTTTCCATCCGGGCAGTCGTGCGTAAATTACTTTGCTTGAGATCAAAATCAACATTTGTTGGCCGGGAGGCTAAATGGCAGACCTCGCAAAACAGATTTCCAGTGATTTGCAGAAACAGATCGAATCCTTCCAACCGAAAATTGGCGTAGCCGACATCGGTACCGTGCTGGAGGCAGGCGATGGAATTGCCAAGGTTTCAGGTTTGGCGAACGTCAAGTCCCAGGAGTTGGTCCAGTTTGCCAGCGGCGTGATGGGCATTGCCTTCAACCTGGAACAGGATGCCGTCGGTATCATCATTATGGGAGATTACTCTGGGATCTCCGAAGGCATGACCGTCCAGGCCACCGGGCGCATCGCATCGGTCCCGGTCGGTGATGCATTGATCGGGCGGGTGGTAAACGTTCTTGGCGACCCGGTTGACGGCAAAGGTCCGATCCAGGCCACCGGGTTCCGCCCCATTGAACGCATTGCCCCCGGCGTGGTTCAGCGCCAGGACGTGGATACTCCCGTCCAGACCGGCATTAAAGCCATCGATTCGATGATTCCCATCGGCCGCGGGCAGCGCGAACTGATCATCGGAGACCGACAGACCGGCAAGACTGCCCTGGCGATCGACACGATCATCAATCAGAAGGGCAAGGACCTCATCTGCATTTACGTTGCCATCGGGCAGAAAAAAGCGGCCGTGGCCCGCACGGTGGCTCTGCTTGAGCGCAACGGCGCCATGGAGCACACCATTGTTGTCATCGCCGCTGCCGATGAATCTGCTTCGCTGCAATATATTGCTCCTTATGCCGGGTGCGCCATTGGCGAAGAGTTCATGGAATCCGGGCGCGACGCGCTCGTTATATATGATGACCTTTCCAAGCATGCCTGGGCATATCGCCAGGTTTCTTTGCTGCTCCGCCGTCCGCCGGGCCGTGAAGCTTACCCGGGCGATATCTTCTACCTCCATTCCCGCCTGCTCGAGCGCGCCTCCCGCCTTGCAAACAAGTATGTCATCGTCAAGAAAGATTTCGAAGCCAGCCTCGCTGCGGAAAAAGATGCGGTAGATGGACACCTTTACACCGGACCCCGTTCCAGCCACGATGCCGAGCAGGCCCGCAAGGCGATGAAGGATCCCGATAGCTACAAGCTGGTAAAACTCGCCGGTTCCGGCGGGTCTCTGACCGCCCTGCCGATCATCGAAACCCTGCTCGGAGACGTCTCGGCTTACATTCCCACCAACGTCATCTCCATCACCGATGGTCAGATCTACCTGGTTAACAACCTGTTCAACGCCGGCATCCGCCCGGCAGTGGACGTGGGCATTTCGGTTTCGCGCGTTGGCGGTTCTGCCCAGCAGAAGGCCATGCGCCAGGTGGCTGGCAAGCTCCGCATGGACATGGCTTCCTACCGCGAACTGGCGGCGTTCGCGCTCATGTCTTCCGACCTGGACAAAGCCACGCAGTATCAACTGACCCGCGGCCAGCGCATGCAGGAAATCCTCAAGCAGCCCCAATACGAACCCATGTCCCTTGAGAACCAGGTCATCATTCTTTTTGCTGGGACCAATGGCTTTGCCGATAACGTGCCGGTCGAAAAGATGAGGAAGTGGGAGGTCGAGCTGATGCGTTTTCTTGGCAACTCCCATCCCACTCTTGCCAGGAGTATTGCGGTCAATAACCGTATCACCGACGATAATGAAAAGAGCTTGCGCGAGGCGCTGGCGGCCTTCCAGGACACCTGGCAGTAGGATAAAGAAAAAGCATGGCTTCTGCCCGCGAAATGCGGATGCGAATCCGCAGCGTCAAGAATATCTCCCAGGTCACACGTGCCCTTGAAGCAGTTTCTGCCAGCAAGGTGCGCAAGGCTATGGCTGCGGTTTCGTCCACGCGCGCCTACTCTTCCAAAGCCTGGCAGGTGCTTACCCATATTGCTAGGCAGCCCGGGCGGGAAAACCTTCATCCGCTATTGACGCGCCGGCCCATGGTCCGCAATTTGCTGGTGCTGGTCGTCAGCGGAGACCGGGGTTTGGCAGGTGCGTACAATACCAACATCATCCGCTGTGTCAATCAGCGTTTTGGAACCTCTGAAGCCCCGGTGCGTTACATCGCCGTGGGCCGCAAGGGACGAGATTTATTGATCCGCAGGCGTAAACAGGTAATCGCCGAGTTCAGTAACCTGCCGGCGGCGCCCTCCTTCGCGGATGTCTCGGCCATCGGTCGCATGGCTGTGGATGAATTTCTAAAAGGTGAGGTTGACGAGGTTCACCTGGTCTACACCGACTTCATTAACATGGCCCGGCAGGAAACGGTCGTTAAAAAACTTCTGCCCCTGGAAGTAAACGATGAAGATGGGCGGGTGGAATCCTACGAACAAAAACGCCTCACCGCCGCATACATTTATGAACCGGCTGAGCGCGAAATATTGGACGAGATCGTTCCGCGCTTCACGGCTCTGCAGGTTTACCAGGCCATCCTGGAATCACTTGCGTCGGAACATGCTGCCCGCATGGTAGCCATGAGTAATGCCACGGAAAACGCTCTTGAACTGGTGGGCGGGCTGCAATTGCAATATAACAAGGCTCGTCAGCAAACAATTACAAATGATCTCCTCGATATCGCCGGCGGTGCAGAAGCATTGGCCAAGACGATAGCGCAGGAATAAATTATCGGAGGAAGCAAATGGCGAAAGCAACAGGCCGCGTGATCCAGATCCAGGGAAGTGTTGTCGACGTGGAGTTCCCCCGGGGAGAACTCCCCGGGATTTATGAAGCGCTTGAAATCCCTCTCGAAAACGGCGGCAAGCTGGTGCTGGAAGTGGAAAAGCACCTGGGCAAGGACAAGGTGCGGTGTGTTTCGATGGATACCACCGACGGTTTGCAGCGCGGGCTTCCCGCTATAGCCACCGGCGACCCGATCCTGGTACCGGTGGGAGCCTGCACGCTGGGGCGCATTTTTAACGTTCTGGGTCTCCCGGTGGATGATATGGGACCAGTCAATGCAGAACAGTGCTACCCGATTCATCGTCCGGCACCGCTCTTTTCAGAACAATCCACGCGCACCGAGATTTTTGAAACCGGCATCAAGGTCATTGACCTGATCGCTCCCTTCACCAAGGGCGGCAAGACCGGCATTTTTGGTGGTGCCGGCGTGGGCAAGACCATCGTCATCCAGGAGTTGATCCGCTCAGTAGCCACGGTCCACCAGGGCAACTCCGTCTTCGCCGGGGTGGGAGAACGCAGCCGTGAAGGCACGCAGCTCTATCGCGAAATGCTAGAGTCAGGCGTGATGAAGGATACCGTCATGGTTTTCGGGCAAATGAACGAGCCACCGGGTGTGCGCCTGCGCGTCGCCCTCACGGCCCTTTCGATGGCCGAGTATTTCCGTGACCAGGGGCGCGACGTGCTTCTGTTCATTGACAACATCTTCCGCTTTACCATGTCCGGTTCGGAAGTTTCCGCGCTGCTGGGTCGCATGCCTTCCGCCGTGGGTTACCAGCCTACCCTTGCCACAGAGATGGGTGAATTGCAGGAACGCATCACCTCCACCCGTCACGGCTCCATCACTTCGATGCAGGCGGTTTACGTGCCAGCAGACGATTATTCCGACCCGGCGCCTGTCGCCACCTTTACCCACCTGGATGCCACCATTGCCCTCGAACGCTCCATCGTCGAAAAAGGAATTTATCCTGCCGTTGACCCGTTGGCATCCACCAGCCGCATCCTCGACCCTAATATTGTTGGTGCGGACCATTACAATACTGCCCGCGAGTGCCAGCGCATCCTCCAGCGCTACAAGGACTTGCAGGATATCATTGCCATCCTCGGCATCGACGAGTTGAGCGAAGACGACAAGCAGGTGGTCTCGCGTGCCCGCAAGGTCGAACGCTTCTTCTCTCAGCCGTTCTTCGTGGCGGAAGTGTTCACAGGCACCTCCGGAAAGTATGTACCCATCAAGGAGACTGTGCGCGGCTTTCGTGAAATCCTGGACGGCAAGTGTGATAACCTGCCTGAACAGGCCTTCATGATGGCTGGTACAATCGAAGATGTGCGCGAGAAGGCTGAAAAACTGGCGAAGGACGCTTAACTTTTAGCAAATTTGAAGGTCGAAGGTGTTGCCTTCCATATTTTGACCCAGGCGTCCATACCGACCCGTAACCTTGCGTTCATGAAATTGTGAATCTGCGAAAATGAAAAACTATGTCCATTCGTTGTGAAATCGTTTCCCAGGATCGTATGGTCTACGCAGGGGATGTTGATATCGTTGTCCTTCCTGGCACGGACGGCGAAATGGGCATCCTGCCTCATCACGCCCCCTTGCTTACCACCCTCAAAATTGGCATTATTAAAGTGCGCTCCGGTGGGAAAGAGGAAGTATTCACCGTGGCTGGCGGAGTTGCCGAGGTGCAGCCCGATATCGTCACCGTTCTGGCCGACGCCGCGGAAAACGTCGAGGAGATCGATGTTGCCCGCGCTGAAGCTGCCCGCAAGCGTGCCCAGGAGATCCTTGCAAAAGGTGTTCCTGCTGACACGGATTCCTATTTGAAAATGGAAGCTGCTCTGCGCAAGTCCAACTTGCGCCTGGACGCGGTTAAACGTTACCGTCACACCCCTGCCAAACCGCCTCGGATTTCTGATTGACCCGCATCGAGATTGATTAATGCCTAACGCGTTCTCCTTTTCCAAGGACCTGGGGATTGACCTCGGCACGATCCAGACACGGATCGCCGACGGCAGCGGTATTTTAGTGGACGAACCGACCATTGTTGCCATCGTCATCAAGGAGCAAAAGATCGTTGCCCTTGGATTGGAAGCGGCCGGAATGCAGGGACGCGTCTCGGATGAAACTCTCGAGGTCGCCAGTCCTCTTCAGAACGGTGTGGTGGCAGATTACGAAATCACCGAAGCCCTCCTGCATCACTTGATCCGGCGCGTGAGTGGACCCATGCGCGTCTTCCGCCCGCGGGTCATGATCACCGTTCCCTATGGTGTGACCAGTGTGGAATCGCGCGCTGTCCATGAAGCGGTCCTCCAGGCCGGCAGCCGGGATGCCTATCTCATCCAGCAGCCTTTGGCAGCCGCCCTGGGAGTGGATCTCCCCATCGGCTCGCCCTCAGGCAATATGGTCATCTGCCTTGGCGGCGGGGTCACCCAGGCTGCGGTCATTTCGATGTATGGCATTGTCTCGGCAGAAACGATGCGTTCCGGCGGAGCCCAGCTTGACGAGGCCATCGTCACTTACGTCCGAAAAAAATACGGGGTGATCATCGGTCCTTCCACCGCGGAACAATTGAAGATCAAGATCGGCGCCGCCATCCCACAGGACAAGGAAGAAAGCCTGGAAGTCCAGGGGCAGGACCAGGTCAGCGGTCTCCCCCGCCCGGTTACCCTGACAACCGGGGAAGTGGTCGAGGCTCTCCAGGAACCTCTCAAGCAGGTCATAGAGACCTGCCGGCGCGTGCTCGAAAAGACGCCCCCCGAACTGGTTTCAGATATCATCGACCGGGGTGTGGCGTTGTGCGGTGGGGGGGCACTGTTGCGCGGGATGGATAAATTGCTTACGAAAGCCCTTGGCATACCAGCATACATGGTCGATAACCCCACTACCTGCGTGGTGGAGGGAGCGGTCAAGGCGCTCGGGATGTACTCCATCATCAAGCGCAACTTGCCACCTGTATAAACCTGCGTGACCGGGCTTTCCTTGCCCGGTCTTTTATTAAGAGGGTCCCATGAACGATCTGCAAAACCCCGAAATATATAATCCCGTAACCGGTTTGGGCGTCCGGCGCACTTATTACCCGGTTAAAAATTGGAACCGATTGGGCAATCTCGTAATATGCCTGGTACTCCTTGCGGGAGCCGCGCTCGTCTTATTATTTGGCATTTACACAACCTACCTGGCCTACCAGCAGAATGGTCCTGCCATGATCGATGATAAGCTGCCCGTCCCGCTGGTGATCGCTTTTTTTCTGGTGGCATTCGGCGTGCTGGCTGGCTGGGGCGCCTACAGCAATTGGAAAAAAGGTGCGCTGGTTTGTGAGCGCGGGTTTGCCTATAGCGACCGGAAAGGTCTCCAGCTCTGGCAGTGGGAAGACATAGTCTCGATGAAATCGGCCATTACCCGTCATTACACCAATGGTATTTACACCGGCACCACGCATGTCTATACTTTACTCAATCGCCAGGACCAGCGCCTGGTGATGGCGGATTCCATCGGCAAGATCGAGGAACTGGCGAATCTGATCGATGAAAATATCTTCCCCCGTTTGTATGAACTTGCAACCGGACAATATAACTCAGGGCAGCCGGTCGTCACCGGACCCGTGACGGTCAGCAAATCCGGGATTACGATCAGCAAAAAGACATATCCCTGGTCGGAGGTTAAAGAAGTCTCCATCAATCGGGGAGTTCTAAAGGTTTCCCGGAAGGACGGCGGCTGGTTCAGTGGAGCCAGTGCTCCGGCCTCCACCATCCCGAACCTGCGGGTTTTGCTGACCATCATCCACCAGGTGGTCGGACTCAAGACAGGTTAATAATTGTGTTTAATAAAATTAGAGGGCTGCCAGGAATGCAGCCCTCTAATTTTATTTAGGCCGATGCACTGTTCTTCTCTCGCATCCGTAAAAAGAGTTTGGTGATTTCCTCGGATATTGCTGGTATGGACGAAAGACCCAGGACTACAGCCCACTCAGGCCCCGACATGAAATGAGTATTGAAGATATTTTGCAGGAAAGGTACTACACATACAAGTAAAAGCAGGACAATCGACGATCCAACAGCGTATTGCATCCACTTGTTTGAAAAAATCCCAATGGTGGCAAGAGAAACCTTTTCCGAACGGACCGTGTAAGCGCGGAATAATTCACACAGAGAGAGGGTCATGAAGGCCATGGTCTCAGCAGTGCGGACATTTTCCAAATTTACTGAATGCCAGTTAAACCCGAGCAGGTAGGCTAATGGGTTAATTCCCTGCGGCAGGCCAAATCCCAATGCTTTGAGTTCCCACAATAATCCCAGCGAAAAAGCTGTCAATACCGCGCCGGTTTGAGTGATGGTTTGGATAATAATGCCCGTACGCATGGATGAGTTGATTATGGGTTCTTTCTTTGGGCGCGGCGGGCGGTTCATAATATCGGGGTCACCCCTTTCCATTGCAAGGGCCAGGGCAGGAGCACCATCCGTGATGAGGTTCAACCAAAGGAGTTGGATTACAGTCAGCGGGGCGGGCAGACCTGCCAGGGTCGCCAGGAAAATGACCATGATTTCAGCGACATTGCTGGAGAGCAGAAAGAACACAAATTTCCGGATGTTGTTATAAATGATCCGGCCCTGTTCCACCGCGGCCACAATGCTGACATAGTTATCATCAGTCAGCACCATGTCGGCTGTTTCCTTGGCCACATCCGTACCGGTGATGCCCATGGCGATACCTATGTCGGAGCGTTTGATGGCCGGAGCGTCGTTTACTCCGTCGCCGGTCATGGCAACCACTTCTCCATTGGCCTGCAGGGCATCCACGATGCGCATTTTATGTTCGGGGGAAACCCGTGCGAACACGTCCACCAATTCGATCTCATCTTTCAAGACATCGTCACTCATTCGATCCAGATCTGCACCAGTCAGTACTTGGTGACCGGGTATCATCAGCCCTATTTCTTGTGCAACTGCTCGGGCAGTGTTGGGATAATCGCCGGTGATCATGACCGTGCGGATACCGGCATGGGCAGCCCTAAGCATGGCCGGTTTAACCTCTTCCCGGGGGGGATCGATCATCCCCACCATTCCGATGAAGACCAGGTCCTTTTCCAATTCATCCACTGAGACAGAATCCGCCTTGGGGGCCTCTTTAACCACCCGGTAAGCCAACGCCAATACACGCAGGGCATCCTGGGTCATTATGTCGTTGGCGTCCCGGATGCGCTGGCGGATGGATTCGTTCATCGGATTTGATTTGTCATCGACAGTCTGATAGGACGAACACAGGTCCAATACCAGGTCGGGCGCACCTTTGACGGCGATCACGTCCCAGCCCTGCAATTTGTTGTCCGTAAACGGGGATACG
The DNA here is from genome assembly GCA_017882125.1 of Anaerolineales bacterium. GTDB lineage: Bacteria > Chloroflexota > Anaerolineae > Anaerolineales > Villigracilaceae > UBA877. The sequence goes on along the minus strand of JADGQC010000004.1, from coordinate 3,122 downwards.
TCATTTGACCTGGGCTCGCGGATGTCATGGATGGTGACCATGCGCTTGCGTTCCGAGTCGAATGGCACCTCGTCCTGGCGGGGATAAGCCTTGTGCAGTTCCACATGGGTTGCATCTGTTTTAGCTGCTGCAATTAATAGGGAGCCTTCAGTTGGGTCACCCACGATCCGGTAGGACTGGTCGTCACCTTCGACCAACTCGAGCTGGGCATCATTATTTAGTGCACCAAGCCAAAGAGCTGTCCCGACGCCAGGATATTCGTGCAGATCTATCGTTTTACCTTCCACCTGGAACTCACCCCGCCGGGAATAGCCCGAGCCGGTCACGGTGACGAACAGCCCATCCACCCAGACCCGCGTGACTGTCATTTCATTCTGCGTCAGAGTGCCGGTTTTATCGGAACAGATGACGGTGGCAGAGCCTAGAGTTTCCACGGATGAGAGCCGGCGGATGAGAGCATGATGACGGATCATTTCACGCATGCCCAACGCCAGGGTTATTGTGACTACTGCTGGCAGTCCTTCGGGTACCGCGGCAATCGCCAACCCAACGGCCAGCATGAACATGTTGACGATTTGTTTTTTTGTGGCACTTAAGTAATCCAGCAATCCACCCCCAGGAGCGGTGATAATTGTCAGGTCGGTGTTCCGCAATACGGCTACGATAAATACGAGGGCGCAAATTGCCAGGGCGCCCCAGCCGAGCGTTTTTCCCAACTGGTCAAGTCTTTGTTGGAGCGGTGTCTCTTCGTTCTCTACTCCCTCGAGCATCTTGGCGATCAAACCGAGCTGGGTGCGCATTCCGGTTGCGATAACCACGCCGCGCCCACGCCCATAGGTAACCATAGTTCCAATGAACGCGGTGTTCCTACGGTCACCCAGTGGTATGTTCTTCTCAAGTTTCAAAGCCGCGTTCTTATTTACCGGCAGCGATTCGCCCGTCAAGGCTGCTTCTTCGACTTGCAAATTATGCGCTTCGAGCAATCGCAAGTCAGCCGGGACGTGGTTCCCGGACTCGAGAAAGACAATATCGCCAGGTACCAACTCCCGCGCTGGGACAGCGGTTCGTTTTCCCGCGCGCATTACGTGTGCCTCCGGGGCGGCTAATTTTTGCAGAGCTGCCAGAGCTTCTTCAGCGCGGCGTTCTTGAATGATTCCAAGTACTGCATTTAAAACAACGATTGCGAGGATTGCGGATGCATCGATCCATTCTCCTAGAAATGCGGAGATCAAGGCTGCCACGATTAGGAGGATGACAATGAAATTGTTGAACTGTTCCCAAATGAGTTTAAGGAATCCCGGGCGTACTGCCTCGGTGAGCTGATTTGGACCATATTGTTTCATCCGCTCGGCTGCTTCCGAGTCAGAAAGCCCATTCTCGCGGACTTTTAGGTAATCGAGAACTTCTTCTGCTGTCAGCGCGTGCCAGGGTTCAGGTTTCGGTGTGGCAATGTTATCCTGGGGGGACTTTATTTTCATTGCGTGTTATCTCCAATACAGGAATGACAGATCGTGGATCGGGATCAGGCGGCAGGTCCGATTTTCGTGCCGCTGGGGAGCACAGCATTTTTTGGGATGACCACAATTCCATCCTGGACGACCCAGTTCTCGTTGGTAATATCAGTGCCAGGCGGGAAGGGGTGGATGCTTACATCCCTGCCAACCCGGGCGTTCTTGTCGATGATGGCACCATCGATGATGCATTCCGGCCCGATGCCGATGGGGGGTTTGCCAGGATCCGAAGTGGAATCATCCACATAATAGTCCGCTCCCATCAAAACGCTATCATTGATATTTGTCCCGGCGGCTATTACGCTGCGCACCCCGATGACCGAATGGGTGATCTCGGCTTGATGGATCTGGCAGCCATCGGCCAGCAGCACATCCTTCAGGTGGCTGTCCTCGACCACGGAACCCGGCAGGAAACGCGAGTGGGTATAGACGGGGCGCTCGGTGTCAAAGAAGTTAAAAGACGGATTTTGGCAGGACAGGTCAAGGTTGGCCTCGTAGAAAGATCGGATCGTTCCGATATCCCTCCAATAGCCTTCAAAATCATAACCATAAACATCACAATTGTGGATCGCGAACGGAATTATGTCACCGCCGAAATCGTCGAAATGCGGGTTGTCGCGCAATAGGTCGATCAAGACTTCCGTATTAAAGAAATAAATACCCATGGATCCGAGGAACGGATGCTTTTTGTCTGCCCGGTTGGCGAATTTTGAGAGGACAGCCGGGTCTTTGGGCTTTTCAGTGAAATCGCTGATCCGTCCATCTTTACTGCGTTTCAAGATCCCCAGGCGGGAGGCTTCATCGCGAACTACCGGTTGGACCGCAACGGTGATATCCGCATTGTTCTCCCAGTGGAATTTGGCCATGGGGGCGTAATCCATCCGGTAGAGGTGATCACCTGCCAGGATGAGCACATATTTAGCCCGCGCGGAACGGATCTGGAAGATCTGTTTGCGCAGGGCATCCGCAGTACCCTGGTACCAGTCTGCGGATTCGAGCGTCTGCTCGGCTGCCAGGATCTCCACAAACCCGGTGTGGAATTGGTCGAAGTTATAGGTCTGGTTGATATGGCGATGGAGGGAATGGGAGTTGAACTGGGTCAGCACATCGATCCGGTATATGCCGGAGTTGATGCAGTTGCTGATGGGAATATCGATCAGGCGATATTTTCCGGCGATGGGTACGGCTGGTTTGGAGCGTAATTTGGTTAAAGGAAAGAGTCGGGTACCACGTCCACCCCCCAGCACTACCGCCAAAATATCATTTATGCCAGGCATTGGTCTCTCCTCCACGCTGCATTCACAAACAAATCAATAATAATCCAGAAAAATCAGGCACGCCAGTTCAATTGTTGATTAAATCTCCAGTCGCATTCGCAAATGTGACAAAAAAAGCGAGACCACCTGGATGGCGGTCTCGCGAACGCTTGATTGCGCACAGGCAACCGGGAGTTTCCTCCGTGTTGACGATCACCTGCCCCGCATATGCGGGCGCTACTCCCCGACAAAGAGTCCTTTTCTTGATATAATGCCGAAGGTGGGACTTGAACCCACAATCCCGTCAGGGAACACGAGTTTGAGTCGTGCGCGTCTGCCAGTTCCGCCACTCCGG
>JADGQC010000161.1 GCA_017882125.1 Anaerolineales bacterium | reverse complement strand
GCCTCGTAGACTGTCAGCGGTTCTTCACAGATCAGTCGAATGCCAATCGGCTCAAATTCAATTTTATAGGTCATGGGCAGAGATAATCAAAGGCACCAACAACCAAGATCTCTATTTACAGTGTAATCCTTTTTTTTCCTTTATTTGTCGGCTGGACAACAATATGGATTATTTTACGGAACAGAATGCGTCAATCTCCAGGCAAGCTCGACCGCGCGATGCGCCGTGGGTTCGTAGCCGTCTGCCCCCATCTCATCGCACAATCTCTGGGTGATTGCGCCTCCGCCCACGATAATTTTCAACCCATCCCGTAATCCTGCGTCGGTCAGCGCCTGAACAATCTTGAACTGCTCCGGTGTTCCAGTGGACATCAGTGAAGACATTGCCAGAATATCAGGATTATGCTCCCGGACGGCCTCAACAAATTCTGATGCCCCAACGTTTTGCCCCAGATCTACCACATTATAGCCTCTAGCCCGCAGCAGCATGGCTACCAGCGTCCGGCCAATATCATGGATGTCGCCCAGGACTGTCCCGATGACAACGGTCGCGATCGTATTTTCTTCTTTCCCGCTCTTCTTAATTTCAGTTTCGATCATTGGAATGGCGCTTTTCATGGCAAAGGCCGAAAGGATGACATCTGGCAGATCAATTTCGTCGCGATCGAACATCCGGTCGACCAGTTTCATACCATTCGCCAGCGCCACCAGCGCTTTCAGTGGGTCCACACCCTCCGCAAAGGATTTCATCGCCCAGTTTATGGCGTCCTGATCGTTTCCATCCTGGACCGCCTGGCTCAGGCCTTCCAAAATTTCGATGTGTTCCGGATTAATAATGACCAGATGCCTACCTTCGCGCCACAGATACCCCTGCAACTCCAGTTCTTTCAGGAAACTTGTGACCGTGCTGCGATTGGCGGCCACCAATGCACCGATTTCTTCGTGTGTGATATCTAAATCAATTCTGATCCCACCTTCGGTGACCACTCCGTGTTCACGTGCCAATTCCACCAGCCGGCGTTTTAGGCGTTGTTGGACATCCAGGAAGATATAATCCTGCGTCTTACTGGCCAGGGAACTCATCCCCTCAGCCAGTTTTTTTATGACCAACAGGGAAAACCGGGGATTGCCTGCCAATAATCGCTCGAACTCATCCGTTTGGATGGCAATCACCTCGGCATCTTCAATCACCTCGGCCAGGTATTCATGGTTTTTGCCCAACAAGCAGGAGGTAACACCGGCCATTTCCCCTCCCCCGATAACCCCGTAGGTGTATGTTTTTCCATCTTGTGAAGTGGAAAAAATCTTGATCGCCCCCTTGCGGATCACGTAAATACTTTCGACTGGATCCCCCTGCCAGTAAAGCATTCGCCCGCGCAGCATCTTGCGCACTTGGCCGATATGTTCCTCCTCCAGCATCTTCAATAAATCGTTGCCGGGGTCAGCCGTATGCAGGGATTCTTTGGCAGCCATTTCGTCTATTCTTCCAAAACAAGCGAGTTTGGGCTCATGCCGGGCCCTCACTTGGAATTCGTTGAAGCCGTTTGTCGCACATTCCATTCCAGGCGCATTGGATGCAAGGAATGGAACATTGCAGACTCGTCGCTTTCGCGCCAATGATCAGGAAAAATGAAAGGGATTTGACCGGTACCATGACATTTTGTTCGGTGAGCCGCACGCCAATCTGATGGGCAGGGACTATATCAAACAGCAATCGTTGCGCTTTCAGCGACAGGTCGTCTGGATCGTCCCCTGGCGCCCAATGTACGGCAGCATATTGCCCCCGGAGATCCTCGGCAATTTTTTGTGCCAGCTTCGCCACTGCAAGTGTTCCGGTCAAGTCCAGAAAGTAGCCGCGAATGTATTCCTGCCTGGCAAAGTAGTTGTGGGATTGGACCTCCAATTTCTCACCGATGGTGCATACAGCACCCAGTACTGCCTCATTTCCCGAAAACGATCTTGCCAGCGTGCCGGGTAAGCTGGAAAAATGCTCTGCCTCGACTCGCGCCCAAACGGCTACCGGCTCAACCAATTCCGCTGCTTCAGCCAGTATGGTATCCTTGATGTGGGCTAATTTCGCGTTGGCGCGCTGCCGCCGTCCCGACATACGATCGAGGACATCCATATCGGGAAGGATATGCGCCCCTTCCAGACGAACCATATCGAAAGTTAAATATTTAGGGTTTTGCATTTTTATGATTTGCAGGAATATTTACATTATAACAGTATGGATATTGTGGCTCAGATATATCCAAGTATTTTATTCCAAACTCCCGATTCCCGTATCAGGTTATCCATCCATTTCTTCTTAGAGGATGATGGTTCGCGCTCACTCGTTCGCATTTTCCCTGAGGAAATAATAATCCCCCGATAAACTTTTGAACTGCTTAATTAGCATTAGACTTTGTGGAAGCCCTGGCTGTGATGCTGGATTGGGTCGACAAATCCACCCGCTGGATGCGAACATTTCCCCAAAAAGATTCATGTGCCCGGAATTGTAGGGCTACCCCTCACTTTCTCAGCAGGTAATGGAAAATACCGGTCGCCTTTGCCATGAATGGGATAAAGCACATCCAGCGGAAGGCGCGCAGGTCATGGAGGATGGCATCCGGGCGCACGGATTCGATAGCGCAACACGCTAGCGGCACCAGCAGGGTGCGGGCAACGCCATGCAGATCGGGTGTGACCATTTTTCCTCACTTTCGCAAGCCTGGAAAGAACGTCGGGAAGCAGTGGCAACATGTCCATCGGCGCGAGGCTGGGCTGGATCTTGCCGCCGAACGAATGCTTTTACGCGGGGACGGATTACCAAACGAATGGTATCAATCGCCTGGTCTTTTGTATATAGGCCCGATACTCGCTGCCGAATTGTGCCAGGAGCAATTTCTCTTCCACGCCCATGCGGTAAGCCAGACCCGGCAGCAACAGAACCGGGATGGCGATCAGCCCGAGCAAGCTGGAATAGCCAATGCACAATCCCAGTGCCATGATGACAAAGCCAGTGTACCCCGGGTGCCGTACACGCCGGTACGGTCCATCGGTGACGAGCACTTGCCCAACTTTGACGCGCAGGTATCCGGAGTACATTCTCCCGATGATCAATCGAGTCCAGATGCGAATGACCAGCCCGAAAAGGATGATGACCAGCCCAGCAAGTTCCATTCCCAGTCCGCGCGGCAGGCTGGGGAACAGGAAGAGGAATTCAAGTGGTGGGGCAAAGAAGATGGCGACGAAACCGGGAAGGACCCACCAGAAAGAACGGTTGCCAATCTCAGCGCGACTTGTTTCTTCTTCGTCATGGCTGCGCCATAAATAGATTACCCCTCCTGCCCCGTAGCCAATGCTAATTGCCAGCAGGAACCAGCCCAGGAAATTGGTAGATGTTGTTTCCAGCGCCAGCAATGCCAGCAGGATGGCCAGCGCGTTACCGACGACAAGCAGGAAGATGCGGACCACCAAATTACTTTTCATTTCTCCCTCCTTGAATGAACTTCTGGACGCCCTTGATCCTGACGCTCTCTGCGATCAACACGCTGGCAAGCCCAGAGACTGCAATCAGCGCCAGTTCCCAGCGGTTAAGAGGTGCAAATTTGAATAGGCTGCGCAGGAACGGAATGTTCAAGACAAGTGTCAAGAAGACGACCGCTCCGCCCGTCACCCACCACAGGGCTTTGTTGGGGATACGGATGGTTTTCAGGATGGAGTGCTTCCATGACCGATTGGAGAAGATCAATACTAGGTTGCCAATGACCATACACACGAAAGCGATCATGCGGGCGACGGTCTCGTCGAAACCACGCGTAATCATCACTGCGTAAATGGTCACCACAATAATCAGGATGCCCAACCCCTGGATCAGGCCGGAAAGGATCATCGCTCGTCCGAAGAGCGGTTCTTCCAGGTGGCGCGGCGGGCGCTGCATGATATCCGGCTCATCCTGCTCACCTTCGAAGACGATGGTACAAGCCGGGTCGATGATCAATTCAAGGAACAGGATGTGCACCGGCAGCAGGGCCAGCGGCCAGTTAAACAGTACTGGAATGAGCGACATCCCGGCAATTGGCAGGTGCACCGAAAAAATGAAGGCCATAGCTTTCTTGAGATTGTCGAAGACGCGCCGCCCGGTGCGCACAGCCTGGACGATGGAGGCGAAGTTGTCATCGAGCAGGACCAATGCGGCCGACTCGCGCGCTACGTCTGTGCCGCGCCCGCCCATGGCGATGCCGATGTGGGCAGCCTTGAGCGCCGGGGCATCGTTGACGCCGTCGCCGGTCATAGCCACCACCTCGCCGTTGGCTTTCAGGGCGGTCACAATGCGCAATTTCTGCTCCGGTACGGCGCGGGCAAAGATGCAGACGGTTTTGATACGCGCTTTCAATTCTTTGTCATTCATCTTATCCAACTCGGTACCAGTGATGATCTGGTCGTCCGGCTTCAGGCCGATCTGTCGGGCGATGTTGCGGGCTGTACCGGGATAGTCACCGGTGATCATGATGATGCGGATCCCAGCGGTATAACATTCCTTTACCGCCCCGGCCACCTCGGGGCGCACCGGGTCGGCCAGGCCAATCAGGCCGATGAATTCGAAATCGAAGTCGTGCTGACCCTCCGGAAGGGAACTGGCTCGGAAGGCGGCCCGTGCCACACCAATGACCCGCAAGCCGCTATCGGCCAGCTCGTTGATCTCATGCCGCAACGAATGCTTCCGCTCCGGCGGGAAGTGACACAGGTCGGCAATGGCCTCCGGGGCGCCTTTGGCGGCGATAACGTAGTCCTGTCCCTCCGGCGACCGCCAGACATGCGACATGGCCAGTAGATTTTCGCTGAGCGGGTACTCGCGCATCAGTTCCCAATCCTTGTGGATATGCTCTGTATTGATTAGTGTTCGGCCACCCAGTTCCTTCATGGCTTTCTCCATCGGGTCGAAGGGATCAGCAGGGCTGGATAGGATGCTGTACTCCACGATCTGGTGAAATGCTTCAGGCAGGGACATCTGCTTCCCGTCCACTTCGAGCGTTTCCTTCCCTATTGATAATTTGGTGACCGTCATCCGGTTGAGAGTCAGCGTCCCGGTCTTGTCCACGCACAGAACGGTGGCAGCGCCCAGCATCTCGACGGCGTGCACGCGCCGGGTCAGCACGTGACGCTGGGAAATGCGCCAGGCGCCCAGGGCCAGGAAGATGGTCAATACGACCGGGAACTCCTCGGGCAGGGTGGCCATCGCGAGGGTGATGCCAGCTAGAAAACCGTTCAGCCAATCACCGCGCGTGAGAGCGAAAACGACCACTACGATGGCGCATAGGCTCAAGCCGATGATGGCAAAATTGCGTACAATCTTGCTGGTCTGCTTCTGAAGGTTGGTATCCTCCGGTTCGAGGGTTTGCAGAGCCTTGCCGATCTTGCCGATTTCAGTGCGCGGTCCGGTACTCCGAACTTCAGCAACGCCTTGTCCCTTGACCACCAGGGTGCCCGAGTAGACGAATGGCAGGTCGTCTCCGCCGGGCGTACCCATTTCGAGTCGCCCGTCCCAAGGCCGTTTGCGTACCGGGACGGATTCACCCGTTAGCAAAGACTCGTCCACGTTGACATTGTTCCCGGAGAGCAGGACGGCATCAGCCGAAACGCGGTCGCCTTCAGATAACAGGATGATGTCCTCTCGTACCACTTCGCGTCCGGCTATTCGCTGCTTCTTGCCATCTCGTATGACCAGGGCACGCGGGCTGGAGAGGTCGCGCAATGCCTCCAGTGCCCGTTCTGTCTTCTGTTCTTGATAAAAGGTAATGCCGATGATTACAACCACGAAACCTATCAGCATCAAGGCTTCTTCACGGTCGCCCAAGAAGAGATATAACAGGCCACAGGCGATCAGCATCAGGAACATCGGTTCACGCACAACTTCCAGCAGGATGTGTAAGAAAGTGCGTTTCTGGGTAGATGGAAGTTCGTTGTACCCGTCTTCCGCCAATCGTTCAATGACCTCCTGGTCAGTCAAACCTTGAAGATTGATATCATAAGCCTGTGCTGGCATTAATAAACATCTCCTGGGAATTATATTTCACTGGTTATTTACAAGGCAATGCGAAATAATATGAGACAAATTAGAGAAATTTCTTGATTTTTTGATCGTTGTTAATTCTTGTAATTGCAAAAAGGGAGGGAATGTGTGGTTAATCGTTGGTGTGCAATTTGTTGCTGATCCACTTTCCCACCTCAACCACTGCCAGCAGCCCCAGGGCAATCCCGGCCACTTCCAGCCACTCCCCGAAGGTCAGAGGGACGATACCC
>JADGQC010000160.1 GCA_017882125.1 Anaerolineales bacterium | reverse complement strand
GGCGGGCGTCAGCGTCCGCACCCTGCATTATTACGACGAGATCGGGCTGCTCAAGCCGTCATCGCTGGGCGGGAACGGCTACCGCCACTACGAAGAAGAGGCCCTATTGAAACTCCAGCAAATCCTGTTCTACCGGGAACTGGAGCTAAGCCTGGACGATATCAAAGCTGTAACCGGGCGCCCCGATTTCGACGTGGAAACAGCTCTCAGGTCCCACCGTGAAGCCCTGCAGGGAAGAGTAGAACGTCTGAAGCGCCTCATTCAGACCGTCGACCATACCATCGATCAATTGAAAGGAAATGAAGCCATGAATGCAAAAGGTTTGTTCGAAGGATTTAGCGAAGATGAGCAGGAAAAATATGCCCAGGAAGCCGAGCAGATGTACGACCCTGAAACAGTGAAAGCTTCCAACCGGAAATGGAAGTCGTTCACACCTGCCCAGAAGGAACATATCCTAACAGAAGGCAAGGCCATTTATACAGACCTGGCGGCAGCGATGCCAAAGGGGGCGGAAAGCGCGGAGGTGCAGGTTGTGATCGCCCATTGGCACCAGCATTTGCAGAACTTCTGGAGTCCCAACGACGAGCAACTGCTCGGCCTGGCGGACCTGTACAACGACGACCCGCGTTTCAAGACCAACTACGACAAGATCGATCCAAAGCTGGCAGGGTTTATGCGTGAGGCGGTGAAGGTGTATGTGAAGAGGAGAACGAAATAAAAATTCCCTAGCTCGATATGGAAAGCGATAGGCTTCGGCGCCACAAGACGCCTCGGCTAGGGGGGAGGGGAGAAAGACCAAAAAAGAAGGGATTAGCGAGCGAAGCTCGCTAATCCCTTCTTTTTTGGATTCATATGATTATTTCGTCTTGGGTGGGACTTTTGACATGGCGTATTCGGCCAGGGCCGTGATCGTGAGGCTGGGGTTCACGCCGGGATTGGCGGGCATGATCGAACCGTCTATGATGTACATCCCAGGGTAATTATGCACTTCGAAATTCCTATCCACCACGCCCTGCGTGGCGTCCGGGCCGATCGGCACTCCACCCAAGATGTGAGCAGTGGTTGGCAGGTTCAGTAAATTCTCGCCGATCGATCCAAGTGCTATCCCGTTCGTCCTTTCAGCAAATTCACGGGTCAATTCATGGGAACCTATTACCTGGGCATGGATCTCATAACCGGGTTCAGGCACGGCAACCATGCCGCGACGGAACAGCGTGAAGAAACTGCGCCCCATACGGAAACGCATACGGTTATCAGCATGCTGCATAACTAGAAGGATGGTGACGTTATGCGCCCAACCAGGCAGGAACATGGACCTGGCGAAGTCCAGCGGGTGTGTTAATGCCCAGCCCAGAAATCGCAAAATACGCGTTGGGATACTCACATCGGTATCAATCAGGGGGGCTGCCAGGAAGCGCATCAGCGACGAGCCATCGGGGTAGCGGACGGGTTCGATGCGCGTGATCGGATCGTGGTTATAAATGGAGGAGATGGCAACTCCTTGAGAATAATTAATGTCCGACTTGCGGGCCACGGCACCGAGCAGGGCTTCAGAGTTGGTGCGGACCATGTCACCGAGACGGGGCGATAATCCTGGCAGGGAACGAGTGACATCGCGCAGCCGAAGGAGAAGATTGAGCGTGCCCATCACGCCGCCAGCGAGGACGACGTTGCGGGCATGGATCCGAGTGCGAGGTCCTTTGAAAAAGCGGGTGCTTGACCTGTAAACAATCTCGTAACCGGAAGAGGGGGAGATAGGGTTTGTCAGGTGCTGTGCGTCAATAGACAAGGGTCGAATGTCCACCACTTCAGAACCTGAAATAATCTGAGCCCCGTTCTTCTCAGCAAAATATAGATAGTTCTTGGGGAGGGTATTCTTGGCATTATAACGACAGCCGACCATGCAACCGCCGCAGTGTTTGCAGCCCGCCCGCTCGGGTCCCGCGCCGCCAAAATATGGGTCTGGAACAGTGATCCCCTCATCCCCAAAGTAGGCACCCACATCGGTGGCGCGGAAGGTATCCTCCATACCGACCTCCACAGCCATTGCCTGCAAGAGCTCATCGGCTTTCCACAGCCTGGGATTGCGGGCCACGCCGAGCATTTTCCGAGCGGTTTCATAATGGGGCTGGAGCACTTCACCCCAGGCAACGGGAAAGTTCCAGGCAGGGGTAGCAAAGGTTGCATGGGTGGGTACTTCGAGCACATTGGCGTAACCAAGACTGCCGCCGCCGACTCCGGTGCCATGCAGAACCATGGCCCCTTTGAGGAAACTTATCTGGAGGATGCCGTGCAGGCGAAGGGCAGGCAGCCAGAGATATTTCCAGAATACCCAGTTGGTTTTAGGGAAATCCAGATCTGAGAATCTCTTGCCTTTTTCAAGAACGAGGACGGAGTAACCTTTTTCGGTCAGGCGCATGGCGGAGACTGATCCGCCGAAGCCAGAACCGATAACAACAAAATCATATACTTTTTGCTCCACTTTTACTCCTTTGGCGAAAGAGTGGATTTGAGGGTATTTTATCACCGCGAGGAGAGTTCCCAGTGAGCCAGGGAAACTCCCGAAGCATCGGTTAATAGATAAAAAACCTACCACGAAGAAAAAGGTCACGAAATCGAAGATAAATTGCGGAAAGAAATGGGAATAAGGAAGACGCAAACTTTATCTTCGTTTGCAACCCCCAAACCCCGATCGAAATAAAATTAGCGTTCCTCCCAGGCGGCGCGGAGGCGGGCATAGGTAGCTTCCAAAGCTTCGGGCATCACCCTGGTCTCAGCCAGGGTCAGCATAAAATTGGAGTCGCCGGTCCAGCGCGGGACCACATGGATGTGGACATGCCCGGTAATGCCGGCTCCCGCGGCTGCGCCGATATTGGCGCCGACGTTGAAACCATCCGGGTGGTAGACGCGACGGATGACGACAACGGCATGGGTGGACATTTCCATCATCTCTGCCCTGGTTTTCAGGTCAAGATCTTCGAAGGAATTCAGGTGAGCGTTGGCGACGATCATCAAATGACCGGTGGTGTAAGGGTAGCGGTTCAGAATTGCAAAACAGTCCTTCCCGCGGAAAATGATCAGGTTGGCAGGACCATCGTCATCTTTTTGTACATCGCAAAAAACGCAGCCGGAGATTTTTGTCTCGACGAATTTGGTGCGCCAGGGAGCCCAAAGACGTTTCATATATTCTGATTGTAGCAGAATATATGAAACGGGAAAGGCCATTTCGATTTTATGAATTCTGCAGGTGTTAATTGCAGGGTTATCGGCTCCTCCCCCGCCTCTCGGGGAGGGAAAAAATGGAAAAAGAATTATGGCATCGCGAAGTTGCATGAAAACAGCGAATATTATCCGATACCCACGGGGACTTAGGGACTGAACGCCGGATTATAAAAGGTTGAGGCAGAATAAAAGATCATATAAATGAAAGATTGAAAGCCAACATTCGGAATGGTTGACAGTCCTTCTGAAAAATAGTATTCTAAGGCATGGAACAAATGGCGCTGTTTGATGCATCCCCCCGATGGACGGTGACCAATCTCACCCGTCATTTGCGCCATCTTTTTGAGGAGGACCCCGATTTGCAAGGCATCTGGGTGGAGGGGGAAATCTCCAACCTGTCGCGTCCAGCCTCCGGTCACGTTTACTTTACCCTGAAGGATGCAGGGGCGTCCCTGCGCTGCGTGATGTGGAAGACGGAAGCCGCCCGCCTGCGACTGATATTGCAGGATGGGATGGCGATCGAAGCGCACGGCAGCCTGGGTATCTACGATGTGGCAGGTCAATACCAACTCTATGCCGATAGTATCCGCCCGCTGGGGGAAGGGGCGCTCTTCCAGGAATTCCTCAGGCTCAAAGCGCTGCTGGAAGCAGAAGGTCTCTTCGAGGCGAGACGCAAACGTGCCATCCCAGCGAGTCCTCGCCGGATCGGGATCGTGACCAGCCGCACCGGCGCTGCCCTGAGGGATATGCTGAACACCCTGCGACGGCGGATGCCGCTGGCTGAAGTTGTCTTGGCTCCCACGCCGGTGCAGGGAGAGGAAGCTCCGTTGAAAATCGTTGAAGCGCTGCGGGACCTGAACCGGGTGGTACAACCGGAGGTGATCCTGCTGGCGCGCGGTGGAGGGTCCATCGAAGACCTGTGGGCTTTCAACGACGAAAGGGTGGTGCGGGCAGTGAGCGAGTCACAAGCCCCGGTTATCACCGGGGTGGGGCACGAGACAGATTTCACACTGGCAGATTTTGCTGCGGACCTTAGGGCACCCACACCGACAGCGGCAGCGGAACTGGCTACTCCAGTAACAGCGTTGGAACTATGGCAGGGATTGGTCGTCGTATCAAGAACCCTTACCGAAAGCATGGAGATCCTGATTGATCAAAAGAGGATCCTACTGGATGGGTTGAAAAGCGGTTTGCGTTTATCCTCACCCCTAAGGAAGGTACAAACCGAGCGCCAGCGCGTGGATGATATTAGTCGGCGGGGACATGCAGCGCAGGCTCATCGCCTGGAACTGGCAGAAACACGGATGATTGGATTGGAGAACCGCCTGGCGGCGCTCAGCCCGCTGGCGGTACTGAAACGCGGATACGCAGTGGTTACGAAAAACAAGAAGGTGATCGCGAGCAAGCATCAGGTGAAGGATGGAGATGGACTGCGGGTGCGAGTGCAAGATGGGGAATTTAGTGCCAGGGTGTCAGGAGAGGAGATGTGAACATGGCAAAAAATGAAATCAAACCCATAGAAAACCTAAATTACGAAGAGGCGTTTGCTGAACTCGAGAAGATCGTGGCAGTGCTTGAATCAGGGGAAAAACCGCTGGAAGAGTCAATGAGCCTGTTCGAACGCGGGCAGGCGCTCAGCAAACGATGTGCTGACCTGCTGGACAAGGCGGAGTTGAAAGTAAAAGAGCTGGCGGGTGAAGAGCTGACCGATTTTGAGGAGAACGAATGAACTTCAATCCCCTGCTCCAAAACCACGTTTTATTGACCGGGATGGTTGGGTGGATCCTGGCCCAGGTGTTGAAAGTGCCGGTGGACCTGCTGCGGGAACACCGCTGGAACTGGGCGTTGTTCTTTGCAGCCGGCGGGATGCCCAGCTCGCATTCCGCGCTGGTCACATCAACGGCAGCGGCAGTAGGGCTGCATATCGGCTTTGATTCCCCGGTCTTTGCGGTGGCAGTTGCCCTGGCGATGGTGGTGGTATATGACGCAACGGGCGTGCGACGCCAGGCAGGGAAACAAGCCGAGAAGATCAATATCCTGGTGGAAGAACTGCTAAAAGGACACCCGATCAGCGAAGAACACCTGAGGGAAGCCATCGGGCATACTCCCCTGGAAGCAATGGGCGGAGTGCTGCTGGGCCTGGTGGTGGCATTTGGATTGTGGTTCTTGTGGCACTAATACAGGACTTTGATATCAGAAAATATTCAGCCCCCGCATTTTACGGGGGCTGAATATTTATAAAAATGATCATCGCGATAAGCGACTTTTAACAACACGGACAACGCTGCCAATTTCCGGGATGCGAAGAACAATAAGAATTGCTGAATAGACCACGCCTCCGATCAGAACGCCACCCAGGGTGATCAAGGCAGCAGAATGGGAAGCCATGAACCAGTTCCAGCCAAGCAGAGCAGCGGACATGAACATCGTGGCGAGCAGGGCGGCACCCGCACCCTTCAGCAAGGACAAGGCGTGAATTCCTTGAATCCGTTTACGCAGCAAGAAAAACATGACGGTGGTTTCGATGGCAGTTTCCAAAGTAATGGCGAGCGCCAGCCCGCCCAGAGGCATCCAGCCCATCTGCGAGAACCAAATGGGGAAGGTGATGCTGAAAAGGATATTTAATCCCATCGCACCAGCACTAATCAACGCCGGGGTTTTTGTATCGTGCAGGGCAAAGAAGGCGCGCACCAGGATCTCAAGGACACAATGAGCAACCAACCCGAGGGTGTACCACATCAGCGCCCACGAGACCATCTGAGTGGAATCGGCGGAGAAATTCCCACGCTGGAACAGGAAAGCAATCAGGGGCTCACGCAGCAGGATCAGCCCAAGGGTGGCGGGGATTGAAAGGAATAACACCCCGCGCAGCGATGCGGTAAGCGAACTACGCATGTCGTCCAGTTGGCCGCGGGCGAACTGAGCCGAGAAAGTAGGCAGGGTGGCAAAACCGATGCCAGAACCGATCACAACCAAGGGCATGGTCATGATGGGAAAAGCGTATTTGATCGCTGAAAGAGAACCGCCTGGGAGGCCGCTGGCGATGATGCCGGTGACGACCATGTTAACCTGGAGAACTGCCACGCTGATAAGGCG
>JADGQC010000038.1 GCA_017882125.1 Anaerolineales bacterium | reverse complement strand
TTACCCGGCAATGTCTCCCAATATGCAAGACTCCTGAAGTCTTGGAGGCTTCGGGAGTCTTTGCTGAGGGTGACTTGACTGCGGTTATCGCAATACCGGACTTTGGAAAGGCAATGACAAGTACATGTGCCGGCAATGCAAAAAGGTGACGGCGCTCAAGCTACCTCCCCTGCCGGTAGTTTATGAAACGAGTCCAGGACATTTCAAATCACGTAGAGGCTAGCTTATATAATGACTTCTTGTCCGATAGCAAGTCGTCAGCCAAGACACCGTCTGACTTTAGACGGTGTCTTGGTTTATGAAACAAGCCGGACTTTGGCACTACTGAAGACGTGCTAAGTTATCCACGGGGGAATGCGCTTTATGGGACTGTAACAAATCTTCATCAATCATCTGAGCATAGTGTTGCACCATTCCAAGGCTGGCGTGTCCTAGCATGGCTTGTAGGTGAAGAACGTCCATACCAGCACGCAAGGAAAGAATCACGAACCTTCGTCTCAACGCATGGGGGGTGACATGAATGCCAATGCGTTCAGAGAGCCGGACAAAAATTATGAGAAGACCAGAGCCGGTGAAGGGCAGCCCATTACGGGACGGAAATAAGGGTGAGTTGCTTGAAGGGTTGCTAAGTGTTCTCCGATAACCAAGCAATGCCCTACGGGTAGTGGCTCCGATTACCGCACTCCGAGCTTTACCACCTTTGCCTCGCTTGACCACTACCAGTCCGCTTGCCATATCTAGGTCGCCCCAGGTCAGCTGAATTACTTCCTGCCGGCGAAGCCCACTATCAGCCATGAACAGTACCAGAGCCTTATCCCGTGGTTTCTTGCAAGCGACCAGTACTTTACCTAATTGTTCCGCTGTTAGCACAGGCAACCGCTTTTGTGCAATTTTTGGCATCGCGAACTTTACAAGTTCCGGCATATATTTTTCGGCGAACCAAAAACGTAACAAAGTCCTGATTGCCCTAGCTGCTCCGTGAAGGCTGGTATCGGCTTTGCCTTGACCTGCGAGTAGTGAGAGATATTCCCGAACATGGCGAGCACTAATCTGGTCTGGGACTGTAACCCCATTAGCATCCAGCCATAGGACGAACCTACCAGCACTGTACTTGTAAAAACCAAGGGTGCCTGGGGAGCAATTCATGGCTTGTCTACTTAGGATGAAGTCGGTGTAGGCATCGGTGAGAGCCACAGAGGCTAAATGCCATTTCGTGTTTTGCGTTTCAGTTTTAGTTGGGAGAAATAATGTTCCTGACATAAAAACACCATCTTTCTGCCGATTTTGGCTGATAGACGGTGTCAAAAGAGTGCCCCTGGGCAGACTCGAACTGCCCTTTTTAGCTCCGGAGGCTAACGCTCTGTCCACTGAGCTACAGGGGCGGGCCGCGAGGATTTTACCACAATAGAATGCCTTGCGAAGGTTGCGACTTTATGCGGGTATCGACTAGTCAAACCTGGGCAAAGGGAGATAGTTGAATCAGTTCGGTGCGCAATTTCTGGACACGTGCGAGGTTCCCGGTTTCATCTCCAAGCAGGTCAAATTGACGACGCTTATGGGCATATTCTCCACAAACCTGGTAAAAACGCGCCGTTTTTATATATTTTCCATTAAATATAGCGGTAATGCGGGCAAACATCTGCAGCCACCCGGAAGCAGCCGTGCGGAACTGCCCAGGGGTAACCGACCCTGCCTGGACTTCCAAAGTAAGGTATTTTTTCAGATTTTGCTGCTCGCGCCAGGTGGCCCAGATGATGATGATGAACATAAAAAACCACCCGGTCCAATCGATGGCGGTGCCAATCAAGATCCCCGGCAACCCACTGGGAAGGATGGCGGCAACAGTGTTATGGAAACCGTGGGCAAACATTCCGGCAGCCAATCCGAGCAGGGGAGCAAATATCTTAACCGCCAAATTCTTATTGAGTCGGGAAACGGCTAGCCCGATACCGAAAAAGGCCGTGTAGAAGGGATGCTGCCAACCGACCAGAATAATGCGAATGAATGTGAGGGATATCAAACCGCTCCAACCGCCCTGCTGGAACCCGTATGTATAAATATAGTAAGTGTTTTCTGTGGCTGCGAACCCAAGGGCAGCCACCCCGGCGTAAATGATACCGTCCAGGATGGAGTCAAATTCGCTGCGGAAGACGAGGAAGACAGCAAGGACAGCCAACCCTTTGAGAGTTTCTTCCACCAATGGGGCGACGAGAGATCCGGTGGCAATATCGGTTAGTACACTGGAGTTGGTGAAAATATATATTCCAAGCCCAAGAAAGGTATTAATTATGAAGGCGCTGCCAGCAGCGATGACTGCGCCCCACAAAAAAACTCCGCCCAACAGCAAGAGCGGTTCCTTTTCGTAGCGATCGAGCCAATAGAGGATGTAGGCGAAAAGGAGGGCGGTAAAAAAACCGATTAGTCCAGAAACAATAAGACCCATTGGATGCTCCAGCGCAAAAAGATTGCTTATTCTATCGCGTTTCAATTATCATTTTAATGAGCGCCCCAGTAATTAAAACTGGTTTTTAAAAAAGCAGGGAATCGATTTATACCCACCCCCTAAACCTCCAACTTAAGTTTTGATCGGATTGCGAAGAATCAAAAGGGTACGTTCGATGCGGGTTGTCTCGAACGGGATCCCGAGGACATCCAACACTTCCTCGGGGCGGCCGGTGGCGCCTTCACGTGCGGCAAGGCGCATATGCAGCTGAGACGGGTAGGATCCTTCACCTGGATGCAATTCGAGCTTTTCAACCAGTGAGCGCAGGTCGTAGGTCTTTCCGCGACGCTCGCGAGGGAGATTGGCGGCGCCTAATAAGGTGGTGATCCCAGCTGCCAACATCGAAGTGGACACCGGTTCAAGAAAGGTAACCTCGTATTCTGCAGAGACCACCTGCGTTTGGAGAGCAGGAGCGTGTTCGTCTACAACATCCACGGCGGAAATTACCAGTCCCGGCGGCGACGCGGATTGCAGTAATTCCTTATAAGATTGATCCAATGAAGTTGGGGAATCGATAATCCACAAATCCACGATCTCAGCACGGCCGATGAAGCCCAGTGGTAAAGCAGATGCCAACTGTATCTTCGGACCGGGGTGGAAACCCTGGGTATAAGCCAGGGGCAGCCCAGCGCGGCGCACGGTCCGCTCCCAAAGGCTGTGCAGGTCCAAATGACCGGTATAGCGTAACGCACCGGATTTGGAAAATGTGAGACGCAGTCTCATTCAGGAAGTTTTCCCAACGCGCCTGCCGTTCCTGTTGCGCAGAACTGGCAGGACCCAGGCGCCGAGGAGGGAGAAACCAATAGTGACCAGAATGCCCAGTGGCCCGAAGACCAGGTCCATGGTGGTTGCCGTAGAAGGGACAAGCCACAGGTAAAGAATCATCAGTGCGGCAATGACGCCCGAAGCAATGGCGGAACCGAGACCATGGAACGGCTGGAGCAATCGCGCCAACATGCCGACAACAAGGGATGTAAAGCACAGGAGTGCCAACATGGTCCACTGATTGGTAGGGAAGAGCAAATTCAACAGCGTGTTGAACATGAGCATGCCCATAAAAATTAATAAACCGCCCAGGGCACCGACCAACATGTAGTTCAAGGGTGCACGCAGGTTCATGGGTTAGCCTCCTCCTGCAGCGACCCGTTTTTCGCCGGCAGGTGACTTTACTTCAGGACATTTCCAATAAATTCCAGGAAATTCGCGTCGAGAGGCGGCGAAGGTGGGCAGGATACCGCAGGCGTCACAACCTTCACGGCAATCCTGACGGGTAGTGCCGTCCAATGAGCGCTGGTAATCTGCGTACAGGTATTTTTTGCGGACGGTGTCGGATATATGTTCCCAGGGAAACACTTCGTCGCTGCGGCGGGTCCGATGAGTGTAGAAGGCAGGGTCGAGTTTTTGTGCCGCAAATGCAGAGGTCCAGGCCTCAAAGCGGCGCTGATCCTGCCAGGCGTCGAATTTCGTCCCGTTCTTCCACGCATTGTAGATCACTTCTGCCATGCGGCGGTCACCGCGTGAGAGCCAGCCTTCAAGGAGAGTGTCTTCAGGCGATGTCCATGATAACTTGAAAGCGGAGCCGCGCAATTCATGCATCAGCAGTTCCTGTTTGGCCCTGATCTGATCAGGAGTATCCACAGACACCCACTGGAAAGGTGTGTGCGGCTTGGGGATGAAAGTGCTCACCCCGGCGTGAACCCTGGCTTTACCGCCCAGAACCTTGCGCCCTTCAGCCAGTACGCGCTTGCACAGGTCAGCGATCGCTTGCACATCGGCGAGGGTCTCTGAAGGGTGACCGATCATGAAGTAAAGCTTGATATTCGTCCAACCGCGGGAATAGATCTCACGGGCTGTCTCCAGCAATTGTTCGTCGGTAATAAATTTATTGATAATTCGTCTCATCCGTTCGGTGGCGGCTTCCGGGGCGAGGGTGAAGCCCCCGGAGCGGCGATCCTTTAGCTTTTCCATCAACTCCACCGAGACTGTATCGATCCGCAGAGAGGGCAGGGAAACGGTGAGATGTTTTCCACGGAACCGTTCGCCGATGCGGGTGACCAGTTCGAGAATATCAGTGTAATCAGAGGAGGAGAGGGATAGGAGCGCCAACTCTTCAGATCCTGTGGCAGCCACGGCTTCTTCTGCAGCCTGAACAATCTCTTCCACACTGCGTTCGCGGACCGGGCGGGTGATCATACCCGCCTGACAAAAGCGGCAGCCACGCGTGCAGCCGCGCATCACTTCGACTGAGACGCGGTTGTGAACCACGTCAATGTTCGGGACCAGGAAGCGGGTGGTTGGCGGAGGAAGTTTGGGCAGCATGCGCTTGATCACAACCCGGGGAGCTTCGGGGATTGTGGGTGTGATGGAATCAATTGTGTCATCCTGATGGTATTTGACTTCGTAAAAGCGGGGCACATACACACCCTGGATTTGCGCCAATTCCCGGAGCAGGAGCTCGCGGTCCACCGGTAAAGGTTGATGGTTGCTTGCTCGGGAATTTTGCCCCTTTACCTTCTTCACGACGTCGATTATTTCCTGAATGACTTCTTCTCCCTCACCGATCACAAATGCGTCAATGAAAGCATGCATAGGTTCAGGATTAAAGCAGGCGTGACCGCCGGCGATGATGAGGGGATCTGCGGAAGTGCGATCGGAGGAGCGGAGAGGAATCCCAGCCAGGTCGAGCATGTTGAGAGTATTGGTATAGAGGGTCTCATAAGGAAGGGAGAAACCCAGGATGTCAAAAGCTGCCAGTGGATGCCTCGTCTCAAGCGAGTAGAGCGGGATACCGCTCGAGCGCATCAGGTCTTCCATATCCACCCAGGGAGCGTAGGCGCGTTCGGCAAGGGCATCAGGCCGCTGGTTGACCAGGTCATAGAGGATCTGCAAGCCCAGGTTAGAGATACCAATATCGTAGATGTCCGGGAAGACGAAAGCCACCCGGGTACCGACATCCTCCCAGTCCTTGACAATAGCATTCAGTTCGCCACCGACGTAACGACCGGGTTTCTGTACCTTTAATAAGATCCGCTCGAGGCGGGTATCGATCTGTTGGGGGGAAAGCATGGGCGGTATTATAACCGAGGCTAAAGGTCCTCCAATTTATTCACTTGAAAGAACCACATAAATCTCCGCGATTATGCATCCACTGCTTGGGGGCAGTTGTTTATAAGGATGGAAGGTCAGATCAATGGTCGTCGTCAGCAGGCTGGATCTTATCCGCGTCTTTCAAATTTCCAGACAGTTTTGAGGGTGAGTGTATTAACGTCGGAAAACAATGGGTGCAGATATAAGCCTGGCTCCCCTGGTATTGAAGGGTCACCAGTGGCGTTTCCTGTTCAGAGCGGTTGCAGTTCAAGCAGGTTTTCATATTGTTAAAAAGTTCCTTTTATCATTCCGCCATCCACAGCCAACATCATGCCGGTGATATAGCTGGCTGCGGGTGAGACGAGGAAAACAGCTGCGTTGGCAAATTCTTCAGGGGTGCCCATTCGCCCCAGCGGGCTGTCCTTGGATTGAAGGGCCATTTCTTTCTTGAGCGTTGTATGGTTCTGTTTGGCACGGAAGGTCATCAATTCGATCACCCGCTGGGTATTCGTCCATGCAGGCAGGATGGAATTGAAGCGAATGCCATCCTGACCGATTTCGAGGGCGAGCGACTTGGTGAGCCCGACGGTGGCAGCGCGGATGCTGTTGGATAAAACCAGGTTGGGGATGGGCTGCTTGACCGAATAAGAGGTAATAGTCAGCACGCTGGCGGACTTCGACTTGCGCAGGAAAGGCAAGGCGGCCTTGATCAAGCGGACGTGACTCAACAGGGTCAGGTCGATGGCCTTCTGCCAATCGGCTTCGTCCATTGATTCAAATGCTCCGGAAGGGGGACCCCCGGCATTAGTGATTAAAATATCCAATCCGCCCAGCAGGCGGGCAGCCTCGTTCACAAGGCGGGCGGGAACGTCCGGGTCGGCGAGATCGCCCACCAAGGCGAGAGCCTTAACCCCTGTGTCGGCAGAGATCTTTGCGGCAGCGGCAGAAACCCCGACCTGGTCGCGACTATTGATGACGGGCCTACAACCTTCCCTCGCCAGTGAGAGTGCGGTGGCATATCCCAGCCCCTTACTTGAACCCGTGACAAGTGCACGTAACCCTTTCAAATGTAAATCCATAATTCCTCCAAACTCAGATATTATTCGAACTCAGGGCGACCAAAGTGGCTACCTCTACCATATTTCGATTTTCGTATCAAGCAAGTCTCCATCCGGCCAATTTGCCTCTGCCCATTTCCCAACCGTTTCCAATGCAGATTGAAGAAAGGCGGTGTTGTTTCCAACCATTCCACAGCAAATGACTGATTCCTGCCATTTATCCTGCATGCTCATTTCAGCTACAGAAACATTGAACTGGCGGTGGAGACGTGCCAGCAGGGGTTTTAGGCGACCCCGTTTTTCTTTAAGCGAAGCGCAGCCGGGCAGGTAAAGGTGGACAGTAAGCAGACCAACCATAATCGGATTGCGATTTACGAATTACTGATTACGATTTACAATACTTTTACCTATGGACACCAATACCGCCTACAACCTCGCCCTTGATTACCTCTATTCTTTCGTAGATTATAGTCTTAAAAAATCTTCCGAACTCGCCAAGGCTGATTTCAACCTGGAGCGGATGCGGGCGCTGATGACCTTGCTAGGAAACCCGGAACAGAAATATCCGATCCTGCATGTAGCGGGAACGAAGGGCAAGGGTTCCACAAGTGCACTGATGGCGTCAGCTTTGACGGCTGCAGGGTATAAATCCGGGCTGTATACGTCCCCACATCTGCAGGATTACGTGGAACGCATCCAAATAGACGGGCAGCCAATCTCACATGACCAACTGGTGGGACTGGTGGAACAAGTCAAGCCGCATGTGGCGGCTGTGCCCAAGCTAACCACCTTCGAAATTACGACAGCCATCGGACTACTTTATTTCGCCGAGCAAAACGTGGATGCGGCGGTGATCGAAGTGGGGCTGGGCGGGCGGCTGGATGCCACCAATGTGGTCATGCCGCGCGTATCGGTGATCACCTCGCTCTCCTATGACCACATGGCTGTCCTTGGCAACACGCTAACCCTTATCGCAGGTGAAAAGGCCGGCATCATTAAACCAGGCATCCCCGTGGTCTCCTCTCCGCAGAAAGATGAGGCGCGTCTTGTGCTGGAAAGGGTGGCTCAAGAACGCCATGCTCTCCTGACATTAGTTGGCAGGGAGGTGTCGTTCGCAACTGGCGAACATTCATTGGATGGGCAGACCCTGAAAGTTGGCAGTAGAAAGGGAGCTATTGGTAAAAGGCAAGGAGTTGATAAAAGACAGGAATCGGTTATACTACGCCTCCCATTATTGGGGCGTCACCAGATTGTCAACGCGGCAACTGCCTATACGGCTTTAAAAGCCAGTGGGCTGAAAATCAGTGATAAGGACATAGCCGAAGGATTTGCGAAGGTAAAATGGCCGTGCCGGTTCGAGATCGTTCGCAAGGAACCACCGGTAATCCTGGACTCCGCCCATAACGAGGATTCTTTCGAGAAGTTGGCCCAGACGCTGGAAGATTACTTCCCCCATGGGAGAGTCTTGCTGATCTTTGGTTCGTCCGAAGACAAGGATGTGGCCGCAATGTTGAGCGCTTTGAAAGGGCAATTGAATCTTGTTCTGGCTACAAAAGCCGTACACCCGCGCGCCATCGAGCCAGAGAAAATCGTCGAAACAGCGACCAGTCTTGGGATCCGCTCGGAAGCTGCCGCACCGGTGGAGTTTGCCTTGGAACGGGCACTGGAGCTGGCAGCGGTCAGCGGAGAAATTGTCTTATCGGCAGGCAGCATGTTCGTCACTGCAGAAGTGAAAACTGCCTGGGAAAAATTATCAAATATAAAGTAACGACGATAGTCGTTATTTCACAGGGAAGTTATGAATCAAAACGACTGGTCTTTCCAGGAAGAAGATGCATTCAACGTGGCGCTCTCACAGCGCACAGATGAGCTTTACCGGGTTGCCAATGCCACCCCTGATGAGGACGGCTGCATCGAGGCGCTGGTCCTGCCACTGCGTGATATCGTTGTGTTTCCACATATGGTCACGCCTGTTTTTGTAGCGCGCGAGGCCAGTCTGCTGGCAATCCAGGAAGCGCACGAGCACGACCGGACTATTATTGGCCTGAGCCAGCGCGACTCGGACATGGAAAACCCCGGTCCGGAGGATTTCCTTTCGATCGGCGTGGAAATGGCGGTGGGTCGGCTGCTATCGATGCCCGATGGTACCTCCTCTGCACTGGTGCAGGGGCGGAAGAGGGTGGAGGTGGTGGAATTCACCCGCCTGACCCCCGTGATGCGGGTGCGGGCACGGGTGATTGACGAACCGGCGACTGCCGATAAAACCACCCAGGCTCTGATGCGCAATGCCCTGGATCTTTTTGACCGGTGCGTCCAACTCGACCGCGCCATTCCCGAAGAAGCCCACCTGTTCGCCATGAACATCGCCGAACCGGGCTGGCTGGCGGATATGATTGCCACTGCAGTCTCGATCAAACTAAACGAGCGCCAGCAATTGCTACTAATGAAGGACGCGCGCCAACGGCTGCAGCGGATCAATAAATTGCTGGCACAGGAACTTGATGTATTAGAGCTGGAGGATGAAATCCACAGCCGAGTCCAGGATGAAGTGGATAAGAGCCAGCGTGAGTTTTACCTGCGCGAACAGATGAAACAGATCCAGACCGAACTGGGCGAAGGCGACATTTTCACGCGCGACTTGAACGATCTGAAAAAGAAAATCGATGCCGCGTCGCTTCCAGAGCAGGCGCGCGGCACCGCCATCAAGGAATTGGAAAGGTTGAACCAGATGCCTGCCATGGCACCTGAGGTAGGCATTATCCGCACTTACCTGGACTGGATCCTAGACCTGCCCTGGCAGCAAAAAACCAAAGACAACCTTGATGTAAAACATGCTGGACGCATCCTGGAGCGCGATCACTATGGTCTGAAAAAAGCCAAAGATCGCATCCTGGAATATATTGCGGTGCGCTCCCTCAGGCCCAAGAAGGAACGACAGCCTATCCTGTGTTTCGTCGGTCCCCCTGGTACAGGGAAGACCTCCCTTGGACAGTCCATTGCCGAATCGCTGGGGAGAAAATTCGTGCGTGTATCGCTCGGCGGTGTGAGAGATGAGGCTGAGATCCGCGGCCACCGGCGGACCTACATCGGTGCGCTGCCCGGGCGAATCCTGCAAACGATGAAACGGGCTGGAACCGCGAACCCATTATTCATGCTCGATGAGATCGATAAACTCGGGCAGGATTTCCGAGGAGACCCATCCTCAGCCTTGCTGGAGGTGTTGGACCCCGAGCAGAACCACGCCTTCAGCGACCATTACCTCGAACTGGACTTCGACCTTTCCAAGGTCATGTTCATCACCACTGCCAATACTCTGATGACCATTCCGCCCGCCCTGCTGGACCGGCTGGAAGTGATCGAGTTCCCCGGTTACATCGAGGAAGAAAAAATTACCATCGCAGAGAGATTCCTGATTCCACGCCAATTGGAAGAAACCGGGATCGAGTCCCTCGGGATGACTTTTTCCATAGAGGCGCTTCAACGAATCGTGCGCGAGTACACCTACGAGGCCGGAGTGCGCAACCTCGAACGTGAGATCGGGCGAATTTGCCGCAAGGTGGCGCGCTGGAAGGCGGAAGAGAAGCGATATCCCACCGATATCCAGCCGGAGCTGATCGAGAAATTCCTCGGCCCCCAGCAGTTCTTCCAGACGGAGGCCGAGCGCAAGGACGAGGTTGGGGTGGCCACAGGCCTGGCGTGGACCGAGAATGGCGGCGAGATCATTTCCATTGAAGTGGCTGTTATGGATGGTAAAGGGAGCCTGCAGATGACCGGTCAGATCGGGGACGTGATGCAGGAATCCGGCCAGGCAGCACTGACGTATGTCAAATCCAGGGCACCAACGCTTGGGATCGACCTGGATGTTTTTGAACGGATGGACATCCATGTGCACATGCCGGAAGGCGCCATTCCCAAGGACGGCCCATCAGCCGGCATCACCCTGGCTACAGCGCTCGTGTCAGCATTAACCGGGCGGGCAGTACATAAGGAAGTGGGTATGACCGGGGAGATTACCTTGCGCGGACGGGTATTACCCATTGGGGGGTTGCGCGAAAAGGTGCTGGCAGCCCACCGTGCAGGACTAAAGGTGGTGCTTATCCCGGAGAAAAACATGAAAGACCTGGTGGATGTGCCCAGGAAAGTGCGCGAGGATTTGAAGATAGTGGCACTGCAGCATATGGACCAGGTGCTTGAAATGGCTTTGGCTTCAAAAAGGACGCTCGAACCACCCCACCCGCGACGCAAACTGGAAGAAGCAGGTGAAGTCGCAGAAGACTGAACAGTAAATTCCAAAAACCGTGAATGACGCAAATGGGATACAATATTTGCGTCATTTATTTTTTTAAATAAGAGGAAAGCATGCCACATTCGCTTAAAAACAAAGTGGTTTTCATTACCGGAGCCAGCTCTGGCTTTGGAGCGGATGCTGCCAGGCTGTTTGCCAAGGAAGGCGCGATAGTCATCCTGACTGCCCGCCGCATGGATAGGTTGACCGCGCTGGCTGAGGAAATCAATCTCACCGGCGGGCAAGCCTTTTCACTGCAGCTCGACGTGACGGAACAAACCCAGATCGCGTCTGCCGTCAAAACAGTACTGGAAACTTATGGGCAGATAGATATCCTGCTTAACAATGCCGGGGTGGGAGGACTTAACTGGCTGGAAACGTTCGATCCAGCCGAGGATATCGACGCGCAATTAAATGTCAATTTAAGGGGGACGATGCAATTAACACGGGCAGTCCTACCCTCCATGTTAAACCGCAGGGCAGGTCATATTATCAATATGTCCTCGGTGGCGGGCTTGATTGCTGCACCAATGTACACAGTCTATGCCGCGACCAAGTATGGGATGCGCGGATTTACAGACGCCTTGCGCAGGGAGGTGGCGGTGCTGGGCGTTAAGGTTTCCGGACTGTATCCAGGACCAGCAGTGACCGAGTTCGGACAGAAGTCGGGGGACAGCCCCCTCCGTCAAAATGTGAAATTGCCGGGTTGGATCTATATGACCTCAGAACGCGTGGCACGCCGAACGGTGCAGGTGGCCAAACATCCGCGCCGGATGGTGGTGATCCCCTGGTGGTTCTGGCCGGTTATTGCCCTGGATACGCTTTTCCCAGCCCTGATTGACTGGGGAGTTAAGGTGGTTTTTGTTAAGCGATTTCATCAATATAAAGGATAAATAATCAAAGATCAAAAATGACACAATTAAGTGACAAACGAAGAAAGGATGATCGATGATTTCCTCCAGAATTTCCAAACTGTCTTCTGTATTGAATAGCTCCGACCTGGATGCAATTGCCTTGAATGCCGGCCCCAGCCTGGTCTACCTGACCGGGCTGCATTTCCATCTTTCTGAACGCCCGATTATCGTCCTGTTCACAGCCGGGAATGAGCCTGTCATCGTCCTGCCGGAGTTGGAAATGCTCAAGGTGAGCGCCCTGCCGTACGCGATCAAATCCTTCCCGTATGGTGAAAACCCGGGAGATTGGGCGGGCATATTTCGCAAGGCGGTCAATTCCTTAAACCTGGATGGAAAACGGATTGGTGTGGAGCCGCGACAGATGAGGCTGCTGGAATTCCGACAGCTCGAATCAGGCGCGCCCAAAGCGAAATTCCCGGATGCCTCCCAGGTGGTCAGCAGCCTGCGGATGCGGAAGGATGCCGAGGAAATTGGCTCAATGCACAAGGCTGTCAAAGCTGCCCAGTCCGCCCTGGAAGCAACCATTCCATTAATCAAAATTGGGATGACCGAAAATGAACTGGCGTCGGAATTGGTGGTCCATTTACTTCAATGCGGGTCTCAATCAGAAATGCCTTTCGCCCCGATCGTTTCGGGTGGACCGAACAGCGCCAACCCGCACGCCACTCCAACCGACCGGAAGATTCAGCAGGGAGATTTACTTGTGGTGGACTGGGGCGCAGCGGTGGATGGCTACATTTCCGATTTAACCCGCACCCTGGCGGTGGGGGAGGTTGAAGCCGAGTATCGCAAGATCCACCAGATCGTGCTGGAAGCCAACGCAGCCGGACGGGCAGCGGGAAAACCTGGTGCGCCTTGTGCGAGTGTGGATATCGCCGCAAGAACGGTGATCGATAAATCAGGGTATGGTAAATATTTCACCCACCGCACCGGTCACGGTATCGGCATGGAGGGGCACGAGGAACCATACATGCGCGGCGATAATATGCAATTGCTGGAACCAGGCATGGCTTACACAGTGGAACCGGGGATCTACCTGCCGGAACGCAATGGGGTGCGGATCGAAGATAACCTGGTGGTGACGGAAAATGCAACGGATTGCCTGAGCGACATGCCGCGCGAGTTGAGAGTTGTAGGGTAGGATATTTTGCCTGTCTTGAAATGCTTAAGGAATTTTGCAGATGCAACTCAGCCCTTTCAAACTGGAACGTTACTTCGCCCGTTACGAATTCAACGTTAAATACCTTTTGTGCAGTTCGGACTGCGAATCGCTTTCGGTAGGGGACCTACTGGCTTTTGAGCCTGGTGCGGAGGAAGATCTGAAGCGCCATTGGCTGGGTTATACCGAGTCACGGGGGGCGCCCTCGCTGAGGAAGGAAATCTGCCGGATTTACAACAGCATCCAACCGGAACAGGTCCTGGTCCATAACGGTGCGGAGGAAGCAATATACCTATTTATGCAGGCTGTGCTGAAGCCCGGCGACCACATCATTGTTCATTGGCCGTGCTACCAGTCGTTGTTTGAGATCGCCAGGGGCCTAGGCTGTGAGGTGACAACCTGGGAAGCCCGCCCGGAAAACAAGTGGGCGCTCGATTTGGACGAACTTAAGGGCAGCCTGCGGAAAAACACGCGCGTCATCGTCGTCAACACCCCGCACAACCCCACCGGCTATTTAATGCCGAAAGCCGATTACCTATCGCTTAATACCCTGGTGCAGGAAAAAGGCATCCAGCTCTTTTCCGACGAGGTTTATCGCGAGCTGGAATACGAACCAGCAGACCGGCTCCCCTCAGCCTGTGACATCAACCCGGAGGCGGTCTCGCTGGGAGTAATGTCGAAAGCGTATGGTCTGGCCGGGCTGCGCATCGGTTGGGTTGCGACAAAAAATTTGCCGGTGCTGGCTCGAATGGCTGCTCTTAAAGATTACACCACCATCTGCAGCAGCGCACCAAGCGAATACCTGGCTGAGCTGGCTTTGAGGCATCGGGAACAGATCGCCGGGCGAAATTTGCGGATCATCCAGAAAAACTTGTCCCTGCTCGAAGTTTTTTTCAGTACTCATGCACACCAATTCGAGTGGGTGCGCCCGAAAGCCGGTCCAATCGCCTTTCCTCACCTATCAGGCACAGAGATTGAAAAATTCTGTCACGATCTTGTGAGCAATTCAGGTGTCCTGCTGCTGCCAGGAACAATGTATGATCACCCGGGCAATCATTTCCGGCTGGGATTTTCTCGCAAGAATATGCCGGAAGCTCTTAAAAAACTGGAAGATTTCATCGAGCTTCAAAAACCTTGAGAGGACCGGCATGATGACCTACTGCCAATATCTGCGCGAGCACCCTGAAGACATCTTGAATAAAAACTACCACGATCACGAATACGGTTTCCCACTGACCAGCGACTCCGCCCTGCTCGAACGGCTGGTGCTTGAGATCAACCAGGCGGGGTTGTCATGGGTCACCATTCTAAAGAAAAAAGAAGCCTTCCATAATGTCTATGACGGGTTTGATGTAGACAAGGTGGCAGCTTATGCCGAGGTAGACACAAACCGCCTGCTGGGGGATGCCAGGATCATCCGCAACCGGCTTAAGGTGAATGCGGCTATTGAAAATGCGCGCCGTATCCTGGGATTGAGAGAGGAGTACGGCTCATTCAAAGGCTGGCTGGATGGACACCATCCACTCACCCTGGAAGAATGGACAAAATTGTTCAAAAAAACTTTTGTGTTCACGGGCGGGGAGATCGTCAAAGAATTCCTGGTATCCAGCGGTTACCTGCCCGGAGCACATGAACCCGGGTGCCCGGTTTACCTTCGAATCAAAAAACAACACCCTGCCTGGATGCGGTAAGCCTGGAATTGGATATTTGATTCCAAAGTAGACCAATCACCTTCAGACTTCCTGCCTCCAATTTTTAAATTTCATCGCCTATCGACTAACTCATAAGTGGGGGATTATAATTTGTCCACAGGGTCTTTATTTTTCCTTAATCTGTTCTTCACTACTGAGGTCATCTTGTCCCAAATCATCCCAACCGCAGAACCGTTCTTCTTCGCCGGGAAAGACGCCAACGCAAAAATCGGCTGCCTCGTGACACATGGATTCACGGGGGCTCCGAAAGAGGTGCGCTGGCTTGGTGAGTATTTGAACCAGCAAGGATACACCGTCTGCGGGATACGGCTAAACGGTCACGCTACAAAACCCGCGGACATGGTACGCTCGCGCTGGCAGGATTGGCTGCTTTCGGTGGAGGATGGCTACAACCTGCTGCGTTCCTGTACTGACCAGGTTTTCCTGCTTGGTCTATCCATGGGCGGCGTCTTATCATTAACTGCGGCGAGCACTCTTCCGGTACAGGGCGTGGTTGCCATGTCCACGCCGTACCAACTCCCCGATTCCAAGTTGTTCCCATTAACAAGTCCGCTTTCATGGTTTTTCCCCTATATGCCCAAAGCCAGGGGGGCGCCAGATGCAGGTTGGTTCGACAAAGCTGCGTTCAAACAGCATGTAGCCTACCCCAAAAACCCGGTCCGTTCAGCGGGCGAATTAAACAAGCTCCTGGCAGAGATGCGAAAAGCGCTGCCTTTGGTCAAGGTGCCAGTATTATTGATCCATTCTCGCAATGATAATTACGTGTTTCGGGAGAGTATGGAAAAAATCCATGCCAATCTCGGAAGCACTGACAAGCAAATGATGTGGGTGGAAGGCGGCGGGCACGTCATCACGGAAGAGCCCACGCACACGGTGGTATTTAAAGCTGCAGCTGATTTCATTAACCGGGTTGCCATGGCATGAGCCTTGACCTGGTCCTGTTGTTCGCTTCCCTCTTCACCTGGGGGATAGGTGAGGGAATGTTTATTTATTTCCAACCGATATATTTGCAGCAACTAGGTGCTAGCACGATGACCATCGCAGCAGTCTTCAGTGCCTTCGGCCTGGCGATGACGCTGGCGCACATCCCGGCTGGCTACCTTGCAGACCGGATCGGGCGGAAGCCGATCATGATTGCGGCCTGGGCTTCCGGCCTGGTTGCAACCTGGGTGATGTTCCTGGCAAGGACTTTGCCCGCATTCATCGTGGGGGTACTTCTCTACGGTCTGACTGCCTTCGTCTCCTCCCCGATGAACTCATATATCACGGCAGCACGAGGGAAACTGACGCCGGTCCGGGCGATGACTCTGATGTCGGCGGCATTTAACCTGGGAGCCGTGCTCGGACCGATCACAGGCGGATGGCTGGGAGAGCAGTTCGGCCTGCGGAATGTCTACCTGGTATCAGCCTGCATTTTCATTGTCTCTACCGGGATCCTGCTTTTTATCCGCACCCAGCCGCGCGAAAAGCACGACCCAGCCAAACCCCCGGTCAAACTGTGGGCAAACCAACGCTACATCACTTTAGTTGGGATCGTGTTCCTGGCAATGTTCGTCATGTACCTTCCCCAACCGCTAACGCCAAAATTTCTTCAAAATGAACGCGGGCTTTCACTCGAGTCAATTGGACTGCTTGGCTCGGTGGGAAGCCTGGGAAATGCATTCCTAAACCTTGCCATGGGACAACTCGCGGCGCGCACAGGATTCATACTGGCGCAGGTATCGGTTGCATTCTTCAGCCTGCTATTATGGAAAGGGGTGGGGGTGCCCTGGTATGCGCTGGGTTACTTCCTGCTGGGAGGTTATCGTGCCGCGCGCGCCTTCATTTACGCCCAGGCTCGCCCGCTGGTCCATCCGGCGCAGATGGGGCTCGCCTACGGAGTGGCGGAGACCTTCAGTTCGCTGTCCATGACCCTGGCGCCACTTTTAGCAGGGATCCTTTATACCCAATCGCCGATAGGAGTGTACCCGACCAGCCTGGTGTTGTTGGGGGGAGCATTTATTATCTCACTTGTGTTCACCCCTCATCAACGGGTGGATGAACCGGCTGCAGCAAACCAATCCCTGGAGCTTTGACCATGCTCGATTTCCGTACCCTAATCCTGGGTCCTGTTTCAACTAATTGTTATATTATTGCTGACTCCGACTCGGGGGAGGCGGCAGTGATCGACCCGGCTTGGGATGGACGCGCAATTTTACTGGAAGCGCAAAAGCTGGGTTGGAAGATCAGTCAACTCTGGTATACGCACGCGCATTTCGACCATTTCGGCGGGGCTGCCGACCTAGCCAAAGCCTTAAATACCCCCCCGATCGTGGCTTTGCATTCATTGGACCATGAACTCTGGGAAAACCAGGGCGGAGCTCCCTATTTTGGGATGCAGATCGACTCCGGCCCGAAACCTACGATAGATTTAATTCATGGCCAGGTATTGCGATTGGGAAAAACGGAATTCGAGGTTCGCCATACTCCGGGACATACCCCCGGTCATGTTGTTTATTACTGTGCAAAGGACTCCTTGCTGTTCTGTGGCGACCTGATATTTCATGGAAGTGTGGGGCGTACGGACCTGCCAGGAGGGGATTGGGAGGCGCTCTCCAGCAGCATTATGGAACAGGTTTTTACCCTGCCAGATGAAACGCAATTGCTTTCAGGGCATGGCGAGAAATCGACCGTGGGGGAAGAAAAGCGCGAAAACCCATTTGTGGGCACCTGACGGAAATAATCGGACAGCGTGCCTGCCTGACGGAAAATAGATGGCGACCGCCATGCGTTATTGGATTATCCCCAGTAAGGCTTGAAATATCAACAATGCGGCCATTCCAACCAGGATGGTCAGAAGGACGTTTTTGGTCCGCCAGGCCACCAGGATTGCCAGTGCGCCAGCGTACAGCTGCGGATTACGCAGGGAGAAATCAAGGGTTGAATTGCGGGTTACTAGTTGGGGGAGAATAATCGCTGATAAGACAGCCATTGGCACAAACCGCAAGGCGCGCAGAAACCAACCGGGGACCTTTAGCCTGTGGAGCAGAAGGATGAACGAGAGGCGCGTCCCAAATGTTAGCAGACCAGCAACAAGAATGAGGAGCCAGATACTCATGCAGGTTGACCTTCCAGCAAAAGACCGGTAAGGATTCCAATGAAAGCGGCGACCAGCAGCCCGGTCTTGAAGGGGAAACCCAACGTCAGTAGACCCACCAGGGCAGCGACGATGGCTGCTGCAATCCCTGCTCTGTCTTTGAGAGCAGGGACGACCAAGGCGATGAAGGTCAAAGGAAGGACAAAATCGAGCGGCCAGGA
>JADGQC010000037.1 GCA_017882125.1 Anaerolineales bacterium | reverse complement strand
TTTCGTCACCGCGAATTACACGCTCAGCTTTGATGCCTTGCGTTCATCGTTGCTAGGGATCGATGGTTACATTCTGGTGTTGGATACCCAGGGGATCAACGTCTGGTGCGCGGCTGGGAAGGGCACCTTTGGCACGACGGAAATCGTGCGCAGGGTGATCGCTACCCGGCTTGCGGAGGTCGTTACCCACAGGAAATTGATCCTGCCTCAGTTGGGTGCACCTGGTGTGGCGGCCCACGAGGTTAAAAAATTGACAGGCTTTTGGGTGGAATACGGTCCTGTGCGCGCTGCGGATCTGCCTGAATATCTTAAAACGCATAAGGCCACCCCTGAAATGCGCCGGGTGGAGTTTCCCTTGCGTGACCGTGCTGTTCTGGTCCCGGTTGACATAGTCCAAACCTTCCTGCCGACCTTGCTCGCTGCAGCGATCCTTTTCTTCGTGGGTGGCTGGGTTTCCAGCCTGGCTGCGGTGACGGCAGTCTTCGCTGGAATTGTCCTTTTCCCCATCCTTTTACCATGGCTCCCGACTCACAACTTCAGCACCAAGGGGTTCTTCCTGGGTGCCTTGGTGGCATTACCGTTTGCCTTGTCTCCTTTTTTCCGCCACTCCGACTGGGCCTGGTGGCACCAGGTCGGTCAGGCTTTGGAATTCCTGCTTGCCATGCCGGCTGTCACGGCTTTCCTGGCGCTTAATTTCACGGGCTCGAGCACCTTCACCTCGCGCAGCGGCGTGAAGCGGGAGATGTTCACCTACATCCCCGGCATGGCCTGGACCTTCGGTATCGGTATTCTCTTCGCTGTTGGTTTGGTATTCGTCCGTTGATTGGAGTTCGACCATGCTAAACGCTTATGCAGTCAATACCCTCATCTATGATCCTGCCTTATGCAACGGATGTGCCCTCTGTGTGGCAGTCTGCCCCCATGCGGTATTTGAAATGGATGGGCGCAAAGCTGTCTTGGTTCGTCCGTCGGCTTGCATGGAATGCGGTGCTTGTCAAAAGAACTGCATCATGAATGCCATCGCGGTCGAAAGCGGAGTCGGTTGTGCCAGTGCCATGATCCGCGCCGCTCTGACCGGTAAGAAAGAGGTCTCCTGCGATTGCTAGACCGGAGCAAATATTAATTCTCTGGAACAATTGTTATCCCCGGGCAGACTGAATATAATCTGCCCGTTTTATTTAATCTTCCAGATTTTACCAAATGATTATCTAGACATTACAAAGGTCATATTGTTTTTTAGGTCGGCATTGTTATACAATGATTATGAACATTCCCATTGATTTGATTAAAAAGAGGAGGACACTCAGTAACCAAAATCAATACCTTTTCGCCAAAGATAATAAACCACTTGTTCCATCAACTAATTAGAGGAGAATGTAATGAAACAAACTTGGTTCAAAGCGTTTTCGGCTTGTGCTATCTTGGTGTTGATGCTGGCGGCTTTGCCAATGCAGAGTGTCCTTGCAGCCCCCACTATCATTGTGCAGTGGACCTTTGAAAGCCCAAACAATCCCACCGGTGCCACAGCGGCGACTTACCCCAATGCCATCGCTCCGGCAGTAGGAACCGGTAACGCCGGCGGCGTTCATGCAAGTGCCAGTACCGTATGGTCGACCCCAGCCGGTAATGGTTCGACCTTATCCTTCAGCTCGAACAACTGGGCGATCGGCGACTATTATCAATTTAGGGTCAGCACCACTGATGATACCGACATTCAGGTGTCGTGGGATCAGACTGGCAGCAATACCGGCCCAAGAGACTTCAAGCTGGCTTACAGCACGGACGGGACGACCTTCACCGATTTCGGCTCGTCATACAGCATCGCAAATGATGGCTGGAGTAGCGTCACGCCTTCTCTGGTCTCTACCATTAGCCGCGATCTATCTTCTATCACGGCCATCAACAATCAAGCGAACGTCTATTTTCGGCTCATCGTCACTAGCTCGGTCTCTATAAGCGGCGGAACCGTGGCAGCTACCGGATCCGGTCGGGTGGATAACTTCACGGTCAGCGGCACGCCGCCCCCAACAACCAACCCAAGTGGTGTGGGGACAGCTATACCAAATACGCTTTTTGCTGGTGATACCACATTGCTTACTGTGGCTGTAACCCCCGGAGCAAACCCAGCCACCACCGGTCACACTGTAACTTGTGACCTGTCTGCCATTGGTGGTTCGACCACCCAGACATTTTATGATGATGGCACAAATGGTGGTGATGTAACCTCTGGGGATAATATATTCTCTTATTCGACAACGATTAACGAAGCCACACCTCCAGGTGCAAAGAGCCTAACTTGTACGATCGGTGATGCTGAAAGTCGCCCCGGTAGCGCCACAATCGGGCTGACCATTTTGGTGATCATTCCCATTGGTACGGTCAATGGGGTTGTCCTAAATACCGATGATGGAACTGCTCACCGCTCCCCGTATGCACCAGCGAGCGGGAATGGCGCCGGCACCACGTTTGTCACCGTTCAGGGCGTGATCTATGAAAAAACCTTGCAAGCGTCCACATCTTCGACCACCTACAAAGGTTTTTTCCTCCAAAACACTTCCGTCACCGCGGACGGCGATCCGAACACCTCCGATGGCGTGTTCGTCTACATGGGAAGCTTCACCAGTCTGATTGGAGGCTATACCCCCACCGTTGGCGATGAAGTGATTATCACTGCCAAGGTCAGCGAATACTACAACATGACCGAGCTGACGTCTGCAACGCTTGCCAAGCCGGTCGTCCGCAGCAAAGTTGTCCTCGATACAGAGCTTGCCCCAGTAGTTGTAAATCCGCCTGCCAACCTGGCGGATGCAAACAGATACTGGGAACGCCTCCAGGGCATGCGCCTCCAGGTCCCGGTGAACAGCATCGTCCTTGGTGGCCGTAACGTTTTCAGTCCCGCGGATGCTGAGGTTTGGGTAGCAAGTCCTGATAGCACGATCGGAATGCGCACCGCCCCGTACACAAATCGGGCTTTCCGTGATGCTCATCCCCTCGACGACAATTACGACCCAACCATTTGGGATGGAAACGGCTACCGCATCTTGATGGGCAGCCTGGGGATCAAGGCCACCGCAGAGAATGCACAGACCTTGATCGACCCGGCACGCACCTTCGAGACTGTAACCAATGCGCCAGTCGGCGGTCTCAACTACACCTTCAACAAGTACCGGATCGAGATCACTGACCAGCCAACCTTTAGCAACGGCGTTGATCCTGCTGCTAATAATCCACCGCAGACTTTCGACCGCAGCCTCAACTACAGCATCGTCGACTATAACCTGGAAAACCTGTATGACTACAGGGATAATCCTTTCTCGGGCTGCGATTTTGCGAATATCCCAGCAGGCAGCAACCCAGATTGTTCCAACGCGGGTACTCCATTCCTCTCCGCTGTTACCCCGCCTTATGATTACGTCCCAGCCAGCGATGCAGTTTACCAGGCCCGTTTGAATGATATTGCTCTTCAGATAATCAATGACCTGCATAACCCGGATATCCTCATGGTTCAGGAGGTCGAAAACCAGGACATTTGCACAGTGACCGGCGGGGCCCTCACCTGTGGAGCCAGCAATAATGCTGATGGCAAGCCGGATGTGCTTCAGGAACTGGCGCTCAAGATTGCTTCAAACGGTGGGCCTGCTTATGATGCTGCCTGGGACCGCGACAGTTCAGACCTGCGCGGAATTGCCCCGGCCTTTATGTATCGATCCGATCGAGTGGAACTCCTGCCCCCTGCAGGGGATCCCATTTTGGGTAGCACTCCTGCCATTGTTTATCCCGGTGCGGGAGTACCTGCCAATGCCGAGGTATCGAATCCAAAAACCCTTAATGCTGTATCGCCGGTTGATATGACTGGTTGTGAGACAAGCTGGGTATTCCCACGAGCTCCTGATATCGGTCTCTTCCGTATCTACAGCACCAGCATTGGTGAGGGAACCTATCGGGACGTTTATTTGATAAACAATCACTTTAAGAGTACACCGGATGCCTGTGTTGCGCCTCGCACTGAGCAGGCCAAATACAATGCTGCCATTGTAGCGTTCCTGCAGGCGGCGAAGCCGAACGCGCGCATCGTGGTTGGCGGGGACTTGAACGTTTACCCGCGCCCGGACGACATCGCGTTCGGCGCGAGCGATCAGCTTGGATCACTCTATGCTCCGAGCCTGGGGCTGAAAAATCTGTGGGAAGTCCTGCTTAGCCAGGCACCCGAGTCTGCCTACAGCTATGTCTATCTCGGCATGGCCCAAACGCTCGACCAGATGTTTATCAACGCGCCGATGCAGGCGGATCTCATTCAGTTCCGCATCGCCCACATCAACAGCGATTTCCCCGCTGACTATCCAACCGATGTAGCGCGTGGCACGAGTGACCACGACCCGAATGTTGCCACCTTTACATTGCTATACCGGTATTACTTCCCGTTGGTGGGTCGGTAACTGATCAGTTTTTATCACCCCTCTCCCCGGTCCTGGTCTACGGCTAAGGGAATTTGGCGCTGGATCATGGACCGGATGAGGATTTTTCGATCGAGATCACTGCGCTGATGTGGAGAAGCTCCAATTCGCGCTGGAGCAGTGGATGGCCCGGCAACCATTTCCGTGAATGTACAGGTCACTGATAATGGTGGCCTGACAAGTGTGGCTGCCACAACAGTCACTGTCAATAATGTCCCCCCGACCGTCGAAGTGCCGGTCGTATCATCAGAACCATCCACTGAAGGCAGCATCGTGATAGCCAGCGCAACCTTCACGGATCCCGGTGTCGATGATGCGCCTTTCACTTGCTTGGTCAACTACGGGAATGGTTCAGTGGACCAGGCTGGAACCGTGAGTGGCAAAACTTGCACAGGGCCGGCTTATGCCTACCCGATCTTTGGGACTTACTCGGTGACAATAAATGTAACCGATAAGGATGGTGGCACTGGCTCGAACAGTTCGACACACACTGTTATTTTCAATTGGACGGGCTTCTTCGATCCTGTTAGTAATTTACCTGGCGTGAACTCGGCAAAAGGTGGCAGTACCGTGCCGATTAAGTTTAGCTTGGGTGGCGATAAAGGCTTAGCCATATTCGCAGATGGCTTCCCAATGGTATCTGGTCCGATCGCTTGCGATTTAACCACTCCTGCCGTTAGCCTTTCCCATGCTGTGAATCCAGGCGGCAGCGGTCTGACCTATGATCCCCTCACCGACCAATACTCCTTCGTCTGGAAGACTGAAAAAGCTTGGTCAGGTACATGTCGTCAATTTGTAATTAAATTAACGGATGGCACCTTGCTTATTGCTAACTTCCAGTTCAAATAATCCCGTACTCCTCATCTATATAACAGCGGAGCCGAAAGGCTCCGCTTAATTAATATTTGATCTAGAATGACATCACAGTTCTGCCGGCAAGAAGCACAGTCCCGCAGTCCCCTGCCCACGGTGAATATAGTAAGCCACGGTGCGAATTTTCAATTCTTTTAATACCAGTTCGGGGATGCTTGCTGTGCTGTCAGTTAAAACCGCCACTTCCTTGCCCTTGCTCAACTCCTGGCTGAGAGCTGTTTCACATTCTCCCCTATTTTACGCATATTTTTTTGGACCGGACGTCCAAATTTCCAAAAAAATATCGTGCCCCGCCCGCAACAACCAATTTACCAGGACACCTCACGAAATTTGACTGGACGATCCTTCCACTATGGATATCCAACCATAGTCCATTCCTGGCTCAACCTCCGCAATCATACAGGGAGGTGGTTTGCTGGAAATAACCGGGGATTCCGGTCGCCGGACCTGGAGTGGCGCTGAGCCCTTTAACATTGATCGACGAGCAATTCTGAGAGACCCATTGAAAGATGTCCTGATATTGCTGTGCAGCCGAGCTGAGGATGAACCGTAGTTGTCCGTTATGGACGAGTACTGATACCTGGTCCACGGTGACTTCCTGGTATTCCCCCAGGAATCCACCAAATGTTAAAACGGGACGCCCGGTGTCCAGGATGTAAGCGGCAGAGTCCTGGGCTCTGTCCGTCGCCAGCAGGTAGCTGCCTGGCTTGGTGTTGGCGACCAGGTATTCTAAGAGGGATTGGTTCTCGGTGACATTGCCTCCGTCTGGCTGGGCGCCTGGCATTTCCTGCCAGTCTTGCGTCGCGGGGCCTGCATATGGCAGGGTGGTATTGGGGGTTGTATTGAAGGTGGTCTGCGCCGACCACAGCCCAGGTGCAACCAGCATGGCGATCATCAACAGAATAAATCCGCCCGTCGCGAATCGAGCCTGGAATTTGCCGATCACCCCGAACGCCAATCCCGCAAGAAGGAGAGCAACAGCAATGCCTATTGCCCAGGGAGCTGCGTTTGTTGTTCCACTCAGTTCCAGGGCCTGGAAGAGAACCGTCCCGCCAGCCAGCAGGAAGGCCAGGCTCAATCCGACCATCCTGCGATTGCGCACAATTTCCCATAATGCCCAGCCGGTCATGGCAGTCAGCCCGGCAACTGGCGGTCCCATCATGATCAGGTAATAGGCATGCATTAAACCCTGGCTGTAAGTGAAATAAATGGCTTCCGGTAGCAGCCAGGTTATCCATAAGATCAACGCAATATGCTTTTCGTTAAAAGGTCTCTTCCAAAGCACTACAACCTGGACGATCAACCCCGCCAGGGTGAACGGCAGAAGCCAGGAGGCCTCTCCCACCAGGGGGGCGGTGAATAGGCGCAATGTTCCCGCAGTACCGAAATCCATGCTCCCCGATTTACCCTCTTGTTGCCCTCCGATTCCCATCGAACCTCCCGGGAAATATTGCCCACCGGGAGGCTCAGGAGGTTCTCCGTAAGGTGGGTACCCTTGCTGTGGGGGTTGTCCATTGGGACTCGCCGGAGGTTGTCGGTCGGGCTCGCCGGATGGGGGAGGATTTTCAGGTAATGATCGGATGATCCCGCTGTCCAGCCCAATGCTTTGACGCAGGGTGAGCAGGCGCTCGATGCCGTTGTGTCCGAAAATGAGTTCCATGACCGTATTGTGTGCCGTGCTGTCTACGTAAGGGCGCTCGCTGACGGGCACCAGGTCAACGGCTACTGCCCAGGAGAACGAAACCACCACCAGGATCATGGTTGCCCTTGCAAGATCGAATATCTTTTTCCAGAATTTTTGTTTTGAACCGAAGAAATAGATTGCATAGAATGCTGGTAACGGTAGGATGGCTTGCAGCATTTTTATATTGAAGCCCAGGCCAACGATGAACGCCCCCAGCAATAGCCAGGTCAGTTTTCCAGTATGTACCGATTGGAGGAATGTCCATGCTGCCAATAACAGCACAAGCACCAGCAGCCCATCGATGGTGTTGTTGCGCTCGGCGGAGATTGCCACCGGCATGACCGCCATGACTGCTGCTGCCAGGAGCGCCGCCCAGGGTCCGAAGGGCCGGCGGACGATCTTATAGACCATAAAAATGGACAACACCCCAGCAATGGCGTTTGGAAGTGCCAGCGCAAATCCATTTACTCCCAGGAAAAACGCTGAGATCGCCTGCACCCAAAATCCAAGCGGAGGCTTGTCCACCGCCAGGGAACCTCCTGGCTCGAAGGCGGCGAAGAAAAAATTATGCCAGGATAACAGCATACTCTTGACGGTCGCAGCATAATACAAATTGCCATCTCCGGAAGCGCCGAGTTGGTGGAACCGCAGAAAAATCCCAATCCCCAGGATGATGACCAGCAGGGCGGTCACAATTAATTTGTTGCGGTCTTGGAGAATAATCCGGATTTTGGAGCCGGGAGCATTCATACCTATAGTTTACCTTGTTGAGGAGTTTTCATTTCGTGGATTTAATTCACAACGCAATTTCGCCACTCATCGGGATTATTTCGTCCTGAGAAAATCTAAAAGTTTTTCGGATTTTGCTTGGGTATTGGGGATATTTGATTGTGATTCCGACTCGTTAAATTTTGTAAGCAGATTCTAATTTCACCCACATTGACATTCAGCACTTAAAAGTATAATATAAACATACCGACTGGTCGGTATGTTTATTAATAAGGAGCATTAATGCCACAACAACGTAGTGAAGAGACGCGTACCCGCATTCTGGATGCTGCAGTGCGCCGGTTTGCAATCTCCGGTTATGATGCCGCCAGTGTGGGTGACATCTGCGCTGAGGCGGGGGTAAGCAAGGGCGCGTTTTATTACCACTATCCCACCAAGCAGGCCATTTTCCTGGCTTTGATGCAGGGCTGGTTGGCAATGATCGATATTGGCATGGGAGCCGCCCGCAAGGATACAGTCCCTGAAACGCTTGTGCATATGACCAACCTTTTGCCGGGGGTTTTCGCTGCTGCTGAAGACCGTTTACCGATGTTCCTGGAATTCTGGTTACAAGCCAGCCGCGACGAGAAGGTCTGGAAGGCGGTGATCGCTCCCTATCGCCATTATCAGGAAGTTTTCGCCAGGCTTGTTGAAGATGGGATCGCTGAAGGTTCAATAAAACCCACCGACCCCCAGGTGGCTGCCCAGGTCATCGTTTCTCTGGCGGTGGGTCTGGTTTTGCAGGGTGTGCTCGATCCACGCGGCGCAGACTGGGAAAAGACAGCCCGTGAAAGTATGCAGATCCTGATGAATGGCTTGGCAAAATAAGGACGGAGGGTTCTATGATTTTGGTAACTGGTGCAACCGGTCACATTGGCAATGTTCTCATCCGTAAATTGCTCGAGCAGGGTGAAAAAGTTCGCGCTCTCATCTGGCGCGACGAAGACACCACGCCCATAAATAATTTGGAGATCGAACAGGTCGAAGGGGACGTGCTGGACGTCGGCTCCCTCGAGGCTGCCATGCATGGCGTGGATTCGGTCTATCATTTGGCGGGCATCATTTCCATCATGCCGGGGAAAAACCCGTTTGTATGGAAAGTTAATGTTGAAGGGACCCATAACGTGGTCGAAGCTGCCCGCCGCGCCCGGGTCCGCCGCTTGGTTTACACAAGTTCCATCCATGCCATTGCACGCGCACCCATGGGAGTTGCCATGGACGAATCGCTTGGGTTCGATCAGGACAACCCTTATGGCGAGTACGACCGTTCGAAGGCTGCCGCCAGCCTGGCCGTTCAAAACGCGGTTAATGAGGGTCTGGACGCGGTCATTGTCTGTCCCACGGGCGTCATCGGGCCTTACGATTTCCGCGGTTCTGAACTTGGCGAGGTCATCCGCAGCGCTTCCGAAGCCCGCACGATGTTCTTTGTGGAAGGGGCTTACGATTTCGTGGATGTGCGCGATGTGGCCGATGGGATGATCTCTGCTCAATCTCGTGGGCGCAGGGGTGAAAGTTATATTCTGGGGGGCAACCGGATCTCCGTGCGCTATTTGCTGGAGACTGTTCGTGAAGTAACCGGCAAGGCCTTTTCCAGCATCCGTGTTCCATTTTCACTGGCTGAGTTTGCCGCCAGGTTCACGCCCTGGTATTACCAAAAGACCAGGGCAAAACCCCGCTTCACGCCTTATTCGCTTGAAGTGCTGCAAAGCAACTCGAATATCAGCCATGCCAAAGCCGTCCGGGAATTGGGTTTCCACTCGCGCCCGGCTATTGAGACGATTACCGATACTGTCCGGTGGTTTTTCGAGAATCGTAGAGTTCACGGCGAGGCTTGATCCGGATGAATACGAACGGGGTTTGGAAAGATAAGATTGCGGTGGTCACTGGTGCCTCATCAGGGATCGGTGCAGCCACATCAAAGCGCCTGGCACGTGAGGGCGTGCAGGTGGTTCTGGTTGCTCGTCGCCTCGACCGGTTGGAGAAATTGGCTGTGGAGATTCGCCAGGCAGGGGGGCGGGCATATCCGCTTCCCGCCGACCTGACCTTGGAGACGGACCGGTCAAATCTATTCCGGGAAGTGACCAGCCTCCATGGTGATGTCGATCTCCTGGTCAACAATGCTGGCGTGGGCTGGTATGGCTATGGCGTGGATATGCCCTGGAAGACAGCCTGGCAGATCCTGCAGGTCAACGTGGAAGCGGTTGTGCAGTTGACCCTTGATTTCCTGCGGACTATGCGCCGCCGCAACACCGGCCATATCATTAATGTCGGCTCGATCTCTGGCAGCCTCCCCAGCCAGGGGGTAGCCATTTACGGTGCGACCAAATCATTCCTGGATAATTTCACCACTGCCCTCTACCGCGAATTGACCGGGACTCACGTTCACGTTAGCGTGGTGCGGGCTGGGCCGGTACGGACGGAATTTGGGGAAGCCGCTCTCTTACAGGCAAATGGAGGCCACCTCCCCACCGGGCATGTGGGCGTGACGGCCGATTATGTTGCCTGGCGTATTTGGAAGTTGATGCTGCACCCGCGCCGTGTCATCTATGTCCCCGGCTGGCTGCGGGTGGTTCCCTGGACCGAACTGTCATTTGGTTGGGTCATTGATAAGTTGGGCCCTTTGCTGTTACGAAAGCACGACTCCATTAAATAAATAAATAAAACCCGGCACTCCAAGAGTGTCGGGTTTACAGTTTTTTCGGGTACTTAGGCTTTCCCTGACACGTTCATTTCGGGCATCAAAATATATGGGGCGCAAACCGTGCTGTAGACCCATTGTGTTTCCTTGCTGACCGCCTCGACATTCTTAAGCAGGTCGTAGATGTTTCCCGCGATCGACAGGTCTTTGACGCGCCCGACGATTTCGCCTTTCTCCACCTTGAAGGCCAGAGCCAGCGGGTTTGAAAATGCGCCGGAGATGATGTTGCCTTGTCCGATCCCCAGCAAGTCTTCGACGATAATGCCATTGTCCATTCCAGCCAGGATGTCTTTTAGTGATGTTTTACCTGGCTGGATGACAAGGTTTGTCCCGGACGGTTCGGGCGGGTTGAATAAGCCGCGTGAAGCATTACCGGTTGATTCCACTCCGCTCTGGGCTGCTGTCTTCAGGTCGTAGATGAAACTTTTTAGCACACCTTTCTCAATCAGAGAATTACAACGGCGCGGCACTCCCTCGTCATCGTAGGAGGAGCTGGCGAATTTTCCGTCGATGGTGCCATCATCAACCATGCTGATCTTTTCGTCGAAGATTTTTTCGCCAATTTTACCTGCGAGTGGGGAGGTGCCTTTATATACTTCCTTGCCATTCAACCCCTGGCTGAGTGGCAGGACCAGTGCCAGGGTA
Organism: Anaerolineales bacterium; assembly: GCA_017882125.1. Taxonomy (GTDB): domain Bacteria; phylum Chloroflexota; class Anaerolineae; order Anaerolineales; family Villigracilaceae; genus UBA877. Next base: position 7,000 of record JADGQC010000037.1, on the reverse strand, counting down.
CCGCTGGGTGCGAATAGGACGGGCATTGTTCCGGGCTTGATACTGGTTATCGTCCGGGCTTTCATAAGTTTTTCCACCAATCGGTGGGCAAAGTCCATATAGTCCTTTTCCCAAACGGTGGTGCCGAATTGGTCAAAAACGATCAGGACATCATCGCCTTCTATCCGGTCGATCTCGAGCCCGAGTGAAAGCGGCGAAGTTTTGAACGTAACGTCGAGGTCCTTCTGGTTGCGGATACTCGCTGAGACGATTGCCCTTTCCAGGCTGATATTGCAGCGTGCCTCCGGTTCAACGGTCAGCACAAGGTCCAGGATTTCTTGTCCGATCTCTGCCAGCCTCCCGATCGACAGGTCAGCTACGACCTTGTCGAACGTGCGCACGATTGGAGCGGGTTTTGTATCTGGGAATGAGAATTGGGCTTTATCTCCAAAGGTCGCAGATTCAAGCGCGTGCGCTGCAAGTTTATCCATGGCAGTCTCATCGCTCGAGGCGGCAAAACCAAGCAGCCCTTTCCGGATCACCCGGACTGCCGTGCCTTTTGTCTCGGCTACGCTGCAGTTCTTTAATTGGTTTGCCTCGTATTCTACGGTTGTCTTTTCGTTCTGCAGGCTGAGCACTTCCACCTGTTCGGCTTGTTTTTTAAGTTGCTTTAGGATATCCATGGTTTCCTCCGCTTACTCGCCGCCGATGACAACGTTCTGGATGCGTATGTGAGGTGCACCCATGCCAACCGGAAGGGGGTACTGGTTGCCCTTTCCGCATCCGCCTCCGGTTTTGATCCAGGCGAAATCGTTGCCAATGGCATCGATGTTTTCCAGGGTGGAGAAAAGGTTCCCGGCCAGGATCACATCCTTGACCATCTCGGCCATCTTGCCGTTCCGGATCATATAAGCATAACCAGAACTAAAAGAGAAATTTTCAAGTTGTGTCTGCCCACCGTATGCCTCGCAGGCATAGATGCCAAGCTCGATATCCTTGATCATATCTTCGAACGAGGTGGTGCCGTTTTCTATCGCAGTGTTGGTCATGCGCACGATGGGCGCAAAGCGATAGTTGATGGCGCGCGCATTTCCGGAGGCTTTCTCTCCCATCTTTCCGGCCGTTTGGCGTGAGTGTAGGCGCCCTACCAATTCGCCATTCTGGATGAGCCAGTTTCGGCGGGCGGGTGTGCCTTCGTCGTCATAGAGAGTTGTGCCGCGCTGGTTCGGGACGGAGCCGTCGTCGAACACATTGAGGATCCCCTTCCCGAAACGGCGTCCCAGGCTCATCATTTCACGCGCTTTGGGGTTTTCATAAACAAAATCCGCTTCTGAAAGGTGACCGAACGCTTCATGGATGAAGACACCCGCCAGCATCTGGTTGGCAACCACGGTGTATTGCCCTCCTTTGACAGGTTTGGCAGCCAGAAGTTCCACTGCATGTTGTGCCACCATCTTGACCATCTCATCTTTGTTTAGCACGTACTCATACCCCTGGGTGCTCGACACCGAATCATGCGCCTGTTGGACGTTGTCACCATCCCGGGCAATGGCTGTTGTGCCCATCACCACGGATGGACGGTCCTGCTCGATGTAGGTCCCTTCGGAATTGGCAAGGATGATCTTGCTGAAGGTATCGACGTAAACAGCTTGTGTGTCGATGATCTTGTTGCTGTATCCCATTACCACCTGGTTGTAGTGTTCCGCCAGGGCTTTTTTCTCGGATAAGGGGATATCGCGGAAATCCCGTTTCATCTCGACCGTGGAGATTTTTTCCACTGGTTCGACCGAGGCCAGCTCGATCGGTTCTGGCACCGATCCAACTTGCGCGCACTGGTAAGCTTGGTCCGTCTTGTTAAGCAGGTCATCCAGGTCATTGAAGGTGGCCACGCCCCAGCCTTTGTTTTTGATCAGGCAGCGGACAATTCCGCCTTTATCGATATTCGCGTTCGCTACTTCTAACTCCTTCCCCCGGAATGCTGCCCTGGTGGTTTCCTTCTCTTCGATACGGATCTCGGTGTAATCTGCTTTACTGCGTTTGAGGGCTTCATTAATTCGGTCGCGCATAAATGGCTCCTTTATATTATTGGACTTTACCATATGAATAAATGGGCTGGCTCATGAATCCTTTTGGCGATCGTAGTGGATTATCGCATGGGGAGGGTGGTTTACGTGGTTGAGCCTCGAACCGGTTCACCATGGTTCGCGGTTTCAGCAGCCTCCTCAATTTGGGAATGGTCGGGTACCGAATCTTCCACGTTACGGATGACTGGTAGTGAATATCCGACAATGGCGGTCAATACTGCACCGACCCCGCAGATGGAGATCAGTATCCCCATTCCGGCTCCGGGTCCAATCCCGAAGAGCGGACCGAAAATATTGGAGAGGGGTGTTTGTGTTTTCATGGCAGGTTCCAGAACGTAGTCTGCCAGGGTCCCCGCGATGATGGGTGTAATCGGCTGCGTGATCCAGGCGATCAGTCGGCGCGCAGAAAACACACGCCCCTGCACGTCGGGCTCAACCTTGGCTTGCCAGATGGCCTGGCTGGATCCGTTGATTAGCGCGCCGAAAACGGTCATGAACATGGCGGTCGGGATCCACACCGCCAGGCCGCGGCCAAACCCGAACAGCATCATTCCAAAAAGCGACGAAAGCAGCCATCCCAATACCACCCCCTTGATGCGCCGCTTGAAGCCACCCCACGCGCTCATGATCAGTCCGCCTGCTACTGCTGCGATCGCTGCCGTTGATTGGACCGTTCCCATCATTGCACTGTTGTTGCCGGTCCGCGCCAGGATTTCCGGCGCGAAAAGCGTTCCGGCAATTCCTGAGAAGAGGTTGCCCACCAGGAAAATGCACAGGAGCCCCAGCAGCCCGCGTCGGGCAAAAATATACTTGAAGCCGAACAGGGATTCTTTCCAAATGTTGCTTTTTGCCTTTTCACCCTCTGCACTGCGCGCTGGTTGCGGCACGAAAACGATCGCCAGCGACAGGATCGCAACACCATACGTCACTGCATCGATGAGCAGGACGCCTGATAATTTGATGATGCCGATTAATGCCGCTCCCAGGATGGGTGCGATTACCCCAGGTCCTGCGTCGATAAGGCTCATCATCCCGTTCGCTCGCCCGTACTGCTCCTTCGACACCATGGTGGTGATGGCTGCTGAATAAGCCGGCCACTGGAAGGCACTAACCAGTCCGATCGCCACATTCATTGCGTATAGGTGCCAAAGTTGGATTGTCCCGGATGCCTGCAGGATGAGCAGGACGGTGACCGCCAGGCCTGCTCCGATATCGCTGACCATCATCATCAGTTTCCGGTTATAGCGGTCAACCATGGCCCCCGCGATGGGGGAGATGATCAGGAATGGCACAATGAAGAACACTTGCGCCAATCCCAGTGCGGTCGCGCTGCTCGTTTTTCCGTAAATCCACAGGGTCAGGGCGAAACCGGTCATCTGTGTTGCAATGACGGAAATGAGTTGCCCCACGAAAACAATGGTGAAGCCGGTCATGCCGGCCGGGCGCTTTGTTACGGGTGGAGATGTTTGCATTTGTAAAGTTACCTTGGGATGTTTTTTTCGGTCATGCAAATGTAAGTAGGGAAGGGTTTCGAAGTTACATCGAACTAATTTTAATTTTCCCAGCTGGGGCTATTTTTGGATTAAAAACCTGGGGTTGGACGATAACCTTTTCACCCAATCCCGGTGATATTAGACACGGAATCTTGAGAGATTTCCACACTTCGGGAATTATCCGTGCAGTTTTCCCAGTGCCTGCTCTACGGTCAGCTCACCGCGTTCCATGCTTTCCAGCACCGCTTTTCGCTCCTCGCTGGAAACGGTTTTCGCTGAGTCGGGGGAGGAAGGGATTTCCCCGTCACAATCCAGGGAAAGGTCGCCTGAAACGCTGTTAAGACTGATTTTTACCCCACCGCCTTTTACAAGGACGGATTTGGAACCAGGGTTGCTTGAATAACCGCTCGCTGGGAACACTGTAATCAGGTCACCGCTCAGGGTATGCAATTCGCCCGTGCAGGCCGTGTCAGGTGGGACGATCATTCGTACGTCACCGGATACCGTTTTAAAATCGTATGGTCCTTCTGCCAGGGGGGTGGAAATTTGCATGTCGCCGCTCACGGTTTTCCCATTGATGGCGCTTAGGGTTGATTCTTTCACCATCACATCCCCTGATATTGTGTCTGCCGCCAGGGTGCCAGAAATGTGTTCTCCTTCGACATCCCCGCTGACGGAATGGATTCGCACGGGGCCGTTTATGGTTTTTACAGTAACATCCCCGCTGACCGTATTCATATTTACCTCTCCCTCAAATCCCTCCGCTAGTACGGTATTACTCACTCCGTTCACTCGGATTGAACACTGCCGCGGTGCTTTTATGACATATTCCACGTCACACGGGTGGGAACCGAACATCCATGTCCAGCCGCCGTCAGGATATCGCGTGGCGGCTTTGACGGTCCCATCTGCTTCCTGGGTGATCTCAATTTCTGTACGCTTTTCGTCCCCGCTGTTGGAACGCTTGACCGCGGTCACCAGGATGATTCCATTATCACCGGTGGTTATTTCCACCAATCCGCTGACATTGTTGACTGCCAGTCGGGCAGGTGAGGAGACGTTGAACTTTTTTTCAATGATCTCAGGCATGGCAAACTCCTTTTTCTTTCAGTCGAATTTCAGGCTGATTAAACCATTATTCCTTTCCGGTTGCCTATTGACCGGCTATCAATCAGCCATTATTCGACGAATATTTCCACGTGTTCGCCGTCTTCGTCGTCGATTACGTCGATGATCTTTCCGGTCATTCCGGTACGCAGGGCTTCCATTAGCTGATCCATATTCACCCCGTCAATTTCGGGAGCGAAGTGCGCCCCGATCTTCATCCCGGCTTCCATCAGGCTGATTGGGATCTGCACCGTGGCTTTCGAGCGTCCAGTATTGACTTCGGTCACGCGTACCCTCAGCCATTTTGCACCGCTCGCCGATAACCCGCTCGTCGGTCTGTTGGCGCTCGCTAGCGCGGACAGGAGTTTGGCGCCTTCTTCCGCGCTCACCTTTCCTTCTTCGATCATCTTCAGGATCTTCATGCGTTCTTCAGTGGTTGCCATGTCAGCCTCCAATCAATAAATGCCGATCATCTTTTATTTCTACCATTCCTTCGCTATCGAAGGTATTTTCTAGGGAATATGCTACCCAATATAAACCTGGACTCGTTCTCCGTCGTCGCCTTCATCAACATTGACCACCAACGGAGCCTCGCCCGTGAATCCGGTTTCGATCACCTGGATCACTTCGTCAACATTGGTCTTTCCAAGGTTGGGAATGTACCTCCCGAATGTCCGCAGAAACCATGCAGCCAGCTTCAAAGGAAGGGGGAAACCAAGGAAAATGCGGGCTGGTTTGTCACCCGGCTTCTGATGTACATCTACAAAAAGCCAGCGCGCTTTTCGGCTCCCAACGGCTGCCACAATCAGCAGCACGCCCAGCAGCAGGGGGATACTCAGGAAGTAGAACCAGAAGTTGAGGTTTGCCACCCGCACAAGCGCGTACATACCCCAAGCGCTTAGGATGGTAATAAATATGCCGATCCATAAAGGGATTTGCCACAACCGCCGGACAGTTGATTTGACCTTTTCGATCCTTGGATCTGTTTCGAAACTTGACTTGTCTGCCTGGGTGCTGGTCCCCGCTTTTTCCTCCCCCATATGGGTTCCCGCCCCGCTGCCCGATACCTGTTCGATCGCAGGCAGCTCGTCTTCAGCCGGGTTTTGGTCGAGTGTCCGCATCAATTTAAGCCCGTCTTCAGCAGAGATCTTACCGCTCTCAATCATTCTTAATACTTGTTCCCGTTCCTGGTCAGTCATCGCTTGCTCCTTTATTCGTCTTGCTTGGTCCCCTCCCTTCGCGCAGTACCCCCGAAGGGGGCGGAAAGAGGGGACCAAGCTCTGGAATGGAATGTCATTTACTTTCCAGTGCTGCCAGGAGTTTCTCAGCCTCGGCAAGACTGATTTTCTTTTCCTGCAGCATGCGCAGGATGATCAGTCGCTCGTCATCCGATACGGCTTCGCTTCCCTCAACCGGTCCGTGTGGCGAAATATCCCAGTTCCAGCGCCCCACATTGACATTGAAGTTAGCGCCGCGTCGCCCCCGAACTTCGGCAGCGCGTGCCTTCATCTCGGCCCGCCGCATGGCTGCCTGGATCTTGGCTTCGGTCCGGTGGCTTGCTGCTTCTATATGCACCTGTGCCCGTTCCATGGAGGCCTGCACACGCCTGTTTATTCGCTCCGAGAAATCCGGGGGCAGCGGTGGGATGGTAGGGATGGGTGGAATGGGGGGGATGTGCCAGTTTCCGCTGTCGAAATCGGCCGCGGATTCCCATGGGTCTGCCTGGTGGGTCACCAGCAGGTCTCCGCTGGCGGATAAGAGCATCTCTGCCATACCTTCCTTCTGTTCGCCGATCATCACATCGCAGGAGGTGCAATCTTCAGGGATTTGAACGCCCGGGAAATCCACGTGGATCGACTCGGGTGAATTGACTGTTAAGTGGAGTTTTACGTTTGTATCAGAGGAAAGGCGTACGATCAAGTCGTCTCCTGCAGTCACGTCATAGATCTGGCCTGCCACTGGGGTAACGTAGAAAGCCACATCTGCCCCGGCCTTCACGGTTACCGCCCCGTGCACGTTGCGTACGTAAAGGTCTGAGCCCACGTTCTCGATGGTCAGCATTCCGTCCACGTCGCGGATCGAGCCGTCTCCGCCCACCTTTTCCACGGCGCATACGCCGTGTCCGCCGCGCAGGGTGAAGTCGCCATTTATGGACTCGGCATTTATAGCTCCGATGTTCCTCAGCGATGCGTCCCCTGCAATTGTATCCATGCTTACCGGGCCCAGGTCGTTCATGGTCAGGTCGCCCGCCACAGGCCCAAGCGTGATCGGACCGTTGAGGGCTTGCAGGATGGCGTCTCCAGCCACTTTCTCTACCTTCAATTTGGCGCCGCGTGG
>JADGQC010000159.1 GCA_017882125.1 Anaerolineales bacterium | reverse complement strand
GCTTGCCACCCATTAATAATAAAACAAATGTTCTAATTTGTCAACGCCGGAAATTTTCAGTATTTTTGGAAATTTTTATCCGGAACCAATCTCTGCGCTTGACTTTTAATGATAAACTCATTATACTTTATTAAGGCGAACGTTCGCCTAACTTTCTTATGAGGATTATGCCTGCCAGACGAGTTACCTTGAAAGATGTTGCCGCCACAGCGGGGGTGAGCTACCAGACGGTGTCGAAAGTAATTAACCACCAGCTCCAGGTCTCCGAGGAGACCGAGCGGAGGGTCTGGCAGGCGGTCGAGACGTTAAATTATCGTCCCAACCATACAGCGCGTGCCTTGCGGTCACAGCGGAGTTTTACTCTGGGATATTCCTGGCCGCCATCTCCGAAGGATCAGACCAATCCGATTTTGGACCAGTTCCTACAAAGCATTTTCGAGGCGGCTCAAGAGCGCGGTTATTACCTGTTGTGTTTCCCTTACAATATGGACACCAAGCAGCATCTTGAAACATATGGAGAATTGATCGATACTGGTCGCGTGGACGGTTTCATCCTCTCGAGTGTTGAATATCAGGATCCGCGTGTACTATTCTTACTTGAGCGTAATTTTCCTTTGGTCGCTTTCGGCCGTTCTGACCCTGAACTGTTTTTTCCATGGATCGATGTCGATGGAGCCGCAGGAATTGCCATGGTCATGAGCCACCTGTTGGAATTGGGTCATGTGCGCATTGCAGCCCTGGCTTGGCCGCAGAGTTCGCGCGTTGGGAACAACCGCATGGAAGGATATTTTAACACCCTAAAAGCGGCTGGAATTGACCCCAAGCCTTGCTGGATCCAACGCGGCGAAGGTCGTTTTTCCTTTGGGTACGAAGCCACTCGGCAGCTACTGGACTTGCCAAAGGCTGATCGCCCGACTGCGCTGATCGCGCTCAATGACCCCATGGCGATCGGGGCGATGCAGGCGGCCCGCGAACACAAAGTTGCAATTGGGACTCAATTGGTTATTGCAAGTTTCGACGATACCCCAATGGTCCGGTATCTTGACCCCCCTCTCACTTCTGTGCGCCAACCCATCTGGGAAGTTGGGCAACGCATCATTCCTATGCTGCTGGATTATATAGAGACCGGCAGGTTGCCTGAGCCCACTTCCGTTTTGGTGACTCCGCAGCTCATTATCCGTGGCTCGACAGGAAGTCAAATAAATAAACAGGAAGGAGGTTGATTATCACCCAATAAACAAATTTATCTCATCCGTTAGTTAAAAAGTGAGAGCTGCCGAAGTCTAGGAAACCGTGGCGGCCCTCAGTGCAGAGGCATCAACCCATGCCTGGGTCAGATGGTCTCACACACCTAAAGTATACCATCCACACCAAAATTAGTATTCACTCTCTAGGAGGAGTAAATGAAAAAACTACTTTTCGCGCTCTCGATGCTGGTGATTGCCAGCATGATTCTGGCAGCCTGCGCACCTACCACGACACCGGTTCCTACTCAAGCGCCCGCTACAGCCGTACCTGCTACACAGGTACCCGCCACTGAGGTGCCAACCGTCCCGCAGCTTTCTGGGACCGTCCGCGTGGGCTCATGGGATAGCGCTGACGCTCTGACTCCCTTCAATAATGCCATTGCATCCTTCAAGGTGGCGTATCCGGGCGTCACTGTTCAATTGGAAGATGTCCCGACGGGATATGGCGATAAGCTGCTGGCAGAGTTCGCCTCCGGCACCGCACCAGATGTATTCCAGGTCGGTGATGGAGATGTTGCCAAGTTCGCCGTCCAGGGTGTGTTCGAACCCCTGGATCCTTACATTGCTGGTACGAAGGGCAATGATCCGCTGGATACCTCTGTTTTCTATCCGGCGATTGCCGATATCGGCAAGGTCAATGGCACAACCTATCTGCTGTCCAAAGACTACAGCCCGCTGATGTTGTATTACAACAAGAAGTTCTTCGATGCAGCGGGTGTTGCCTACCCGACAGCTAACTGGACCTGGACCGATCTTTTAAATGCTGCCCAGAAACTGACCATCACGGATGCCTCCGGCAAGATCTCCCAATGGGGTATTCAGTTGCCAGACGGCTGGGGCGATCCCCTCTGGACACGCGGCATCCTGCCCATCATCTACCAGAATGGCGGTGACATCATCAGCCCGGACGGCAAGACGGTTACTGGCTATCTCAACAGCGATGCGACCGTCCAGGCCTTGCAGTGGTATACCGATCTCTTCCTGAAATCCAAAGTGGCTCCCTCCAAGGCCGATGTGGCTGCCCTCTCCGGACAGGACCTGTTCCAGACCGGTAAGGCTGCCATGTTGTGGACCGGTGTATGGCCGCTGGGCGGTTATATCAAGGACACCACGATGAACTTTGGCACTGCTCAACTGCCCATGGGCAAACAGCGCGCCAACTCCATCTGCTGGGCTGGTTTTGCCATGTACAGCAAGAGCCAGAACAAGGATGCTGCCTGGGCCTTCCTGCGCTGGATTGGCGCCGATCAGGGCGCTCAGGCTTTCGCCGACTATGCCTTGACGGCTGTAAAGGCGATCGCCGATTCACAGGGCAAGACCACCGATCCCTATTACGGCCCTGTGATGGCTGACCTGGCCAATGTCCACCCGTTGCCCGATTTCACCACCATGAAGTTCAACGATTGCTTAAATACCCCCTTCATGGCAGCCCTCGAGGGGTACTTCGCCAACGGCGGCGACCTGAAGACGATCATGACCGGAGTCGCCACGGCGGCGGATACTTGCTTGAGCAAGTAATCGCCTGACGGCCACGAGAAGGACAACCTTCTTTAGTGCCAAACCATTGACAGGGGCAGGAAGACCCTGCCCCTGTCGCTTAGAAACCTGAAAGACTGGTAAGGAATTCCTATGGCCGCTGTGACTGTCCCTCTGCCCAAGAGCAAAGCAAGCAAGCGTACCCGCCATGAGACCATCCTGTTTTACACCTGCATCGCCCCGTTCATTCTGGGTATATTGTTCTTCGACCTCATTCCGATGGGAGCTTCCCTGGTGCTTAGTTTTACCCAATGGGATATTCTCACCCCCCCAAAATTTATCGGCCTCCAGAATTACATCAAAGCCTTCACCCAGGATCCCAATTTCCCCATTATTTTGAAGGTGACATTTAAATATGCCCTGGTGGCGGTACCGCTGCGTCTGGCATCTGGCCTGCTGCTGGCCATCCTGCTCAATGAGGCGACCCGCGGAGTCGGTTTCTTCCGCACCGCCTTCTACCTGCCGGCCATTGTGTCCAGTGTGGCGGCCGCCGTTTTGTGGACATGGATCCTCAACCCCGTCTATGGCCCGGTCAACGGCCTCCTGGCACTGTTTCACATTAATGGACCGCAATGGTTTACCGACCCCAAATTTGCCTTATGGGGGTTGATTATGATGGCCCCCTGGGGAGTGGGCGGTGAAATGCTCATTTTTCTGGCCGGGCTCAAAGGGATCGACAAACAACTGTATGAGGCAGCCGAACTGGACGGTGCCGGCCGGCTGAGCAAGTTCTTCAAGATCACCCTCCCGATGCTCAGCCCAGCCCTGTTCTTCAACCTGGTCATGTCGGTTATCGGGGCGCTCCAGTCTTTCGATACGGCTTACGTCATCTCAACCGCGCGGGCCGGAACGCTGGGGGGGCCGTTGAAATCAACCCTGTTTTATATGATCTATCTTTACAATCGCGCATTTGCCGGTAGTGAGATGGGATACGCCTCCGCCCTCGGCTGGATCCTGTTCGCGATCATCATGGTCCTCACGCTGCTGGTGTTGCGGTCGTCCAGCCTATGGGTGTTCTATGAGGCAGAAAGGAAGCACTAAGATGAGTGCCATCAATTCTTCTTTGAATGCAAACAGAATACCTTTCTACCGGTCGACCCGTTTCCAGAATATTCTCAAGAACATCGTCGTATACATCCTGCTGGTGGTGCTGAGTTTTGTGTTCGTTTTTCCATTCTTCTGGATGATCGATTCGGCCCTCAAGTCGGATGCCCAGATCTTCTTGTGGCCTCCCCAATGGATCCCTAATCCCATCCAGTGGCAAAATTTTGTCACCGCCTTCACCAATCCCCATCTGCCTTTTTTGACATTCTTTAAGAATACGATGACCCTTGAAATTGGCATCATCGTCGGCAGGCTGCTCTCCTGCATCTTGATCGCCTACGGATTTGCCCGTTTGGAAGCCCCTGGTAAGAATTTCTGGTTCGGCGTGCTACTGGCCACGTTCATGGTTCCCGGCGCAGTCACCATGATCCCAAAATATATCCTGTTCAACAAGCTTGGTTGGGTAAACACCTACCTGCCATTGATCGTTCCAGCCTGGTTCGGCGAATCTTACGGGATCTTCCTGATGAGACAGTTCTTCTTGACCATCCCGCGTGAACTGGAAGAGGCCGCCATCATGGATGGCGCCAACACCTATCACATCCTTCGTTATGTCATTGTGCCTCTGAGCATGCCGGTGATCGCCGTCATCACGGTCTTGAGCTTCAAGGATATTTGGAATGATTTCTTCACCCCCTTGTTGTATTTGAACAACAGCTCCAAATATACCCTGTCGATCGGCCTGGCCTACTTCAATGGTCAATATAAGGTCGCGATGGGACCGCTCATGGCTGCCTCTGTGGTCCTCTTGCTGCCGCTCGTCATCGTCTTCTTCATCGCCCAGAAGGCGTTCGTGGAAGGGATCTCCCTCACCGGACTGACCGGGCGCTAACCTACAAATCCGGTGCGATCTGCGGATGGTTTGGAAGTCGCACCGGAAAGGACTTCTTTTGAAATTACCGGAAAATTATTACCATTGTTTTTTGGGTAATGGTCTTGACGCGGTTCTGGTAGGGTACAGCGGTTCCATGGTGCCTGACAAAGTCGGCGTGGATCGCTGTGCCTGGTATAAGTCTGATCGTTATTACCCTGAGGACCGGCTGGTGAAGGTCGCCGGCCGCTTCCCCATGGAAAAACCGCTCGAACATGCGGATGGTTCTGGCTGGTTCGAGATCGCCCCATTAGGTCATACCTGGTATGAAGTGGTTTATGACCGCCAACCGTTGGAAATCCAATCCTTCCGGCAGCACTTTGATCCGCTGCAAGGGCTTCTCCTGACCGAGCTGGATTTTGGCCCGGTTCGTGCGCAGGTGACCACCTTTATCCACGCCCGCGAGTCGCTTTTGGTAGAGCGTTACGAGTTCAGCGCGGAAGTCGAATTTCTCGCCTGGATCGCTCCGGGCGTGTGGGTTGAAGAGGGCTGGGACACCGATCCTTTTTACAGCCTGGTCATGGATCCAAATTCTCCTTCCGGTGTTTATGACCTGGGGGAGACGCACGGAAAGTATTTCCTGCACGTGGAGCCCGCCGCGGAGAAAACCTTATTTAACGGGAACAGCCGCGGGTTGGTCACGCACGGTCGCGTGATCACCAAATACTTCTCGATCCTGGACAACCGCCAGTCTGACCTGAGCCTGGTCGTGTTCCCCCACATGCTATCGGTTGGCTACGAAACATTGCTCGCCGGGCACCAGCAATTCTGGCAGGCTTATTTTTCCCGCTCCAGGATCACGATCCCGGACTCTCAATTCCAGTCTTTTTATGATGCCAGCCTCTACCACTTCAAGGCTGCCCAAAGCCGGACCTCAGGCGGGCTGCCGGTCAACAACCTGCGCCGCACCTGGTCTTCGCACGTTTTCTGGGATTCCTACTTCATCCAACGGGCGTTGTTGGAAGCCAACCGCACCGAAGAATCTCGGGAGGCCTGCCGTTTTTTCGAGCGCACCCTGGAGCACGCCCGCCGGCATGCGCAGGAAGAGTTTGGCTGTGCGGGTCTTAAATGGGATTGGGAGATCACCCATGACGGGCGTAAAGCGTACGGGACCCTGCTCCATATGAAGTTCCAGGTCCACAACAACGCCTCCTACTCCAACGAGCTCTGGCAGCACTATTTGTTCACCCGCGACCTTTCCTACCTGGCCGAGGCATATCCCATCCTGGAAGGGCTGGCAACCTTCTTCGTGGAAGGCATCGTCGAAAAGACGGCCCGCGGCTGGGAGATCGGCCCGCTGGTGGGCGTGCATGAAAGCCCGATCAAAGTCAAGAACGAAGGCATCAGCCTGGCCGGGACGATCGTCATCCTGGAACACTGCGCAGATGCCGCCCGCCTGCTCGACCGGGAATCGGACTTCACCCGCCGCTGCCGGGAGGTGGCCGCCGGGCTGCGCAAGACACTGGACCTGCTCTTCAACGGGAAATATTTCGTTTCGGCGGAAGGCGCCAGCAACCTCAACATGAGCTCCATGGGCGTCATCTACCCGATGAAAGTCGTGCCGTTCAAAGACCCGCGGGCGTTGACGACCTCGCAGGCTATGCTGG
>JADGQC010000158.1 GCA_017882125.1 Anaerolineales bacterium | reverse complement strand
TGAGAGACGAGCGCCCCGAATTGGTCTTAAAGGAACTGGGCAGAATACTTGATCATTAATTTTTCGGTCATCGACCCCCGCGGAATGATGCCCTCCCGGAGCAATATATGGAAATTAATCTATCCATTGACCCAGATCTTGTACGCAAAATATTGACAGAATTTATCCGCTCGGAAATTAGCCGCGTCGGGTTCTCCCGTGCGGTTATAAATTTGTCGGGTGGAATAGATTCGGCTGTTTCCTTTGTATTGTCAGTTGAAGCAATGGGGCCGGAGAACGTGCTGGCAATCCGCTGTCCCTACAGGACTTCGTCACCCGATTCGCTGGAACATGCCCAAATCCTGATCGACCAGTTCGGGTGTCCATCGGTGACCATCCCCATCACCGATATGACCGACGCGCTGATCGCCCAGGAACCGGAAATGTCGGATATACGCAAGGGAAATATCATGGCGCGCGCCCGCATGATCGTTGCCTATGACCAGTCGGAATCATTCAAAGGTCTCGTGATCGGGACCGGGAATAAAACCGAAATACTGCTCGGATATACCACCCTTTTCGGCGATTCGGCTTGCGCGATTAACCCGATCGGCGACTTGTACAAGACGCAGATAAGGCAACTGGCACGGGCGTTGAGAATCCCGGATGTAATCATCGCCAAACCCCCTTCCGCGGACCTTTGGACCGGTCAGACCGACGAAGGAGAACTCGGTTTTACCTACGCGGATGTGGATAAATTGCTGTATCTCCTTGTAGACCAGCGCTACCGCCCTGAAGAATGTGTGGAAGCGGGCTTTGGAGAGAAATTCGTTCGCTCGGTTATTGAACGCGTCCGCAGGAACCAGTTTAAACGTGTCCTGCCGCCCATTGCCAAGCTCAGCAGCCGCACCGTGGGATACGATTTTCTGTACCTGCGTGATTGGGGAACATAAGCGGATTATTCGACCCACAAAAGGTTTGGGGTGGAATGTGTCCTCAAACCTTTTTAATTTTTGAGGTTTCCTTTGAAATTTTCAATACCCGCGGCACTCCTCAACCGACGCTATCTTTATCTCTGGTTGGGATTACTCATTTCCATTGCCGGCTCGCAAATGCAGATCGCGGCCCTTTTTTGGCATATCCGCATTCTCACCGGTAATCCTGAACCGCTGGCCCTGGGAGGTGTTGGTCTGGCGCGCATCCTGCCGATCATCATATTTTCATTCATTGCCGGTCCTGCGGCCGATACGCTAAACCGGCGCAGGATCCTTTTTGTCACTCAGACTGCCATGGCGCTGGTGGCGCTTATATTGGCCATCCTGACCTTTACCGGACAAATCACAATCTGGTACATCTATCTGTTGACGGCCGTGCAGGCCACTGCCGTAGCCTTTGATGGACCGGCCCGCCAGGCAATGATTCCCAACATTGTGTCTCCTGAAGATCTGCCGAGCGCTTTCAGTATGTCTTCGATCGCCCAGAATACCGGGTCGATCGTCGGCCCGGCGTTGAGTGGGATCGTGATCGTCTCACTTGGACAGGGATACACCTATTTTTTTAATGCCGTTTCGTTCCTGGCGGTTATCATTTCCTTGGCATTGATCGGACCTGTATTGCAAGATTCCAAGAAATCCGGCATCCATCTAAGCGCAGCAATGGAAGGGGTCCGCTTTATA
The DNA here is from genome assembly GCA_017882125.1 of Anaerolineales bacterium. GTDB lineage: Bacteria > Chloroflexota > Anaerolineae > Anaerolineales > Villigracilaceae > UBA877. The sequence continues at coordinate 4,736 of JADGQC010000158.1, read as the reverse complement.
TTTACCAAGCCAATCATTCTATCCACCATGCTGATGGATTTCGTAGCCACGTTTTTTGCATCGGCTAATACCATGATGCCAATCGTTGCCAAGGATATATTGAAAGTGGGTGAGATCGGTTATGGCTGGCTGTCTTCAGGCCAGGCGATTGGATCGGTGGTGGCAGGTATCGTAATATCGCAGGTACAAAAACTTCATAAACAAGGATTAACCTTCCTTGTTGCAGTGATCTTCTTCGGCGCAGCAACAATATTGTTTGGCAGCACCACCTTATTCTCAATTGCCATGATCGCTCTGATCGTGATGGGAGCCGCCGACGCGGTCAGCACCATCATCCGCAATACCATTCGCCAATTGAATACTCCCGATCATATCCGTGGTCGTATGACTGCAGTCAACCAGATCTTTTTCCAGGGAGGGCCCCAGTTTGGGGAAGTGGAATCAGGGATTGTTGCAGCATTGTTTGGAGTCCCGGCAGCCATTATTTCAGGCGGGATTGGTTGTATAGTTGGTACAGTGCTTATCGTTTTGAAGTGGCCGCAGCTGCGCACTTACAATGGTGACGAACACCTGCAGGCAAAAGTTTTAATTGATTGACTCCTCCCCTACGCTTCCTTAACGCAAGCCATACGGTTCAGGAAAAAAGCAGCGCACCAATTGACTTTAGCAGGAATTCGCACTATACTGGGAACAGAGTAACTGCCTATGCGAGTGTTTTTTATCACATACCCGTTGTTTACTTGAAAGGCACGCTGATGTAACGCGTGCCTTTCACCATCTCTTGACCTAGGAGAGTAAAAATGGACTCTGGAATGATCGGCAAGATTGACAAAGCCAAACGCTACGCACAAGAACCTCATCGCTTTCACTTTGAAGCTTTCACAGTAAAAATTGACGGTGAGAATAATTCACATGTGGTCAAATTTGCCAACAATAAATGGGATTGTGATTGCGACTATTTCCGATCCAGGGGGATTTGCACCCATACGATATCCATTACCAACTACATCCTCAAAGATATGGTTCCCGCACCCGTGGAAGCTGGCTAAGGAAAAGAAAAAACACCAGGCAATTACCTCCGAGGCTGAATTACCCTCGGAGGTTTCTTTATGTTACGCGGGTGTACCAATTCGGATGTTTTCAGGTACAATTCGCATCCATGAAATCATTTACTAGACGAGATTTTCTAAAACTGGGAGGCCTAGCCCTTGCAAGCCTGGCCTTCACCCCCTTCTTACCGGAATTTACCGATTTTAGTGATATTGACCTGGTACGCGTTGCCTACTATTCGGTGAGCGTTTACTCTGAACCTGATGAAAAGAGCCGGATCGTTGGCACGTGGAACCGCGATGACCTTGTGAATGTCTATGAAACAGTCCATGCGGCGACCCCAGTTTTCAACCCGATCTGGTACCGGGTCTTTGGCGGATACATGCACCGCATGAGATTGCAAAAAGTTAAGATCCATTACAACCCGCCCCTTTCCAGTGTCCCGGACACCAAGCAACTGGCTGAATTGACAGTCCCCTATACCCAGATCTATCGCTATAACAAAATGGACGGCTGGACCACCGACTACCGGACTTATTACAGCACGGTCCATTGGATCACCGGCATCGCCACCGGACCAGATGGAAAAGCCTGGTATACGCTCCAGGATGAGGCTGACGAAAGCACCTATTTTATTTCTACTGCACAGCTACGCCCAATTTCGCCGGATGAGATCACGCCGCTTTCTCCGGATGTACCCGCGGGTGAAAAGCGTATCGATGTAAACCTGTCCACTCAGACCCTGGTCGCCTCCGAGAAAAACCAAGCCGTTCTAACTGCGGATGTCTCCACGGGTGTGTTCAGGCTTTATGACACACCGGTCGGTCAGTTCCATATTCTGGACAAATTTCCCTCCCGGCGAATGCATGGGAGTGACCTGTTTGCCAATGACCAGGAAAACGTTCTCGCAGGGGTGCCATGGACCAGCTTCTTTACCGGTCAAGGGCATGCTCTTCACGGCACATACTGGCATGACAATTTCGGGCTGCCCATGAGCCACGGCTGTGTAAATATGCGCACCGAAGAAGCAAAATGGCTTTTCCGATGGAGCCTGCCCTCAGCAGGATTCGACCAGATTAACAAGAACACCCTAGATACCCGTGGCTACGGGACAGTAGTAGATATCCACTTCTAAAATGCCCCTCTTAAACTGGCCCTCTAAAACAATCCCCGCCCTCGAACCTGCCGACTTGAGGCTCGACTCGATCATCTTCCCAGGCGGGTGCGGTTATCCAAACCTGGTACCCGACAGCCATCTCTTCATGGGGGATAATTTGCGCATCATGGCTGCACTGCTCCCGAAATACGAAAATCAACTAGATTTGATCTATGCTGATCCCCCTTTTTTTACCAACAAGCACTACTCCACCCGAATAGGTCGGGGTGAGGATTCACGTCGACCTCAGGACTGGCAAATGGCCGAAGGTTACGGCGATCATTGGGAAAACCTCGACCAGTATTTGGATTTCCTTTTCCCGCGGCTGGCAACCATATACCGGCTGCTGGCTCCTCATGGGACTCTGTACCTGCACCTGGACTGGCACGCAGATGCTTATGCCCGTGTCCTGCTCGACGAGATTTTTGGAAGAGAGCATTTTTTGAATGAAATCATCTGGACTTACCATGGGCCGTCTCCCATCCGACGTGCCTTCAATCGCAAGCACGATGTCATCCTTGTTTATACCAAAGGTGACAACTATACATTCAATGCTGACGCAGTGAGGGAACCATACCATCCAAACACAGTAAAAACGTTTGCATCATCATCCAAGGCCGGGTTTGGTAAAGTCCCGGATTTGGAACGGGGGAAAGTCCCTGAAGATTGGTGGTACTTTCCCGTGGTAGCCCGCTTGCACAATGAGCGGACTGGCTATCCCACCCAGAAACCTGAGGCCCTGGTCGAACGCATCCTGTTGGCATCTTCAAATCCCGGTGACCTGGTTGCGGATTTCTTTTGCGGCTCAGGGACATTTCCCCTCGCAGCTGCCCGTCATGACAGGCGCTTCCTGGCCGGGGATGTTTCCTGGCGCGCAATCCATACGACCCGGGAGCGTGTGGTAGGGTGCATGCAAAAACCATTTTCGTTGAGTCGCGATTCAACTGCTTTAATCCCACCAAATCCTCTTGAATGTCCGGTCAGTGTTTCAAACTTAACGGTTTCCCTAAAAAATCCACCTCCACTGGATTATTGGGAGGTGGATCCTGCCTGGGATGGAAAAATCTTTCGTAGTGCCTGGCAGGCTCGCCGCTCGAACCGCTCTGCCGAAATTCCTCTGGAAATAAAAATGCCCGTGGCGCCGACGAATGTCTGCGTGCGGGCAGTCACCGTGGACGGTTCAGTTATTCAATCACACGTCCAACCGGTATCCCACACCCCTGATCGTTTTTAATAGTTGCGGAGAGTCGGGGTCCGCTTCAATTGCCTGACGCAGCCAGGATATATGTACATCCAGGGTGCGCGTGTCGTCAGTGTAATTCGTTTCCCATACCGTTGAAAATAGCGCTTTTCGCTCGATTACTTCGCCGCGATGTTCCATTAATAATTTCAACAAAATCACCAGGCGTGGAGTCAAGCGGGCTTGTTTCCCCGAACAACGTACCATTCGTTTTTCGAGATCCAATCTAATTGGTCCCGCGTGGATGCTGTTCTTGCCATCACTTGGAAGGAGATGACGAATGCGATTTACCAGTTTTTGAGCAGTAAATGGAAGGGAGAGGACTGCATCCGCATTAATTTTTTCCACACCCCTGTCCTCATCGAGGATGACCAAAATGGGGAGAGCTGCAGCTTTATCCCGCAAAGACTGGCAAATCCGCTTACCGCTGCTACGCAGTGTGGCTGCATTCACGACAACCAGTTCCGGAGTAAAACCATCAGCCAGGCGCGCTAAAGCCTCCGTGCCACTGGAGGCCAGTTCAACAACAAAACCTTTTTTCCGCAGGGCTGGAGTGAATGAGGGATGATCTGCGTGATTGCCCTCTATGAGCAGAAGTATGGCGTCATTCATGATTTATTATTTAAAGGATCGTCCTGGAATTTCAAATATTATACACCAATCTTAACAAAACGCCTCAGTGCCTGGTGAAAATTCATCTGATTTAAAAACAAGCCAATGTCTGAACTAAAACTGATTTAAAGTAATGTATGTTTCATCAAAGATGAAACATACATTACATCAAGGTATCCGTTATGCCACCCAAAAATGAGGGAAAACAACTCTGATAATGACTTCGAGGATCATCGCGAGCATGAACCAGGTGCCAAAGGCACGGGTATTTACAAACCCCTGGGGAGCAAAGTAAAGCGGCCAGCCACCCTGCCCGTCGGGAAAACCTTCGGGGCGCGTCTCGGGCTTGGGTTTTAGGAACTGCGGAACCATTTTCAGGAGAGTGGGAACCGCAATAAAAACCAACAGGAGGATGGGTGTGAAATAGCGGGTGAGTATGAATACGACAACCAGCAGGTATGGTAGGGTCATCATCGCCAGGACTGCATATCGGGCTGCTTTCTCTCCGATGATCACAGGAAGGGTGAAAATCTTCTTTGCCTTGTCAATCAGCATTTTATCGATATGCTTGCCAAAAATAACAGTGGTCACACCCAGCACATAGGGCAGACTCGCCCAAATTACATTCCACGACCACACATGAGTCAATACATAATATCCCCCACCGACCATCAGCGG
>JADGQC010000036.1 GCA_017882125.1 Anaerolineales bacterium | reverse complement strand
CAGGGAGATATCCCGCAAAAGGAGGGTGCCATAGGTGGTGGGCAGCATCCAAGAAATGATTCTCACCGGCTTCAAAAGCGTATCCAGACTCAGAATGAAACCGCTAAAAAAGACGCTAGCCAGCAAGACAATCATGCTGTACTGCACGGCCTGACTGTCGGTTTGTGAAACAATCGAAATGGTAAAGCCGATCCCAAGGGAGGTAAATAGGACGGCGACAATGACCAAAGTGAAATACCACCAATTGCCCAGCATTGGTACATGCAGGACAAATACTAAAAGGGCGGACAGGATGGCTGCTATCACGCCTCCAAACATCATATAACTGATGTATTTTCCAAGCAGAGCTTCCGCCGCCGATAAAGGTGAAACGCGGAAGAGTTCCATGGCACCTACGTTGCGCTCACGAACGATGGATAGAGCGGCGAATGTTACTCCCAAATGCTGGAGAAGGAGAGCCAGGACTGCCAGTGCAAAGAAATCCAAAATTGAAGGTTGGACGTTCGCAATGCTTTTCGTTTCACTGATGAAAGGGGTGACAATAATATCCGGGCTAATACTCTGGAACTCTGCAAGCATGGTGTCCAGATCGGTGAGATCTTTGTCCACTTTGTCAAGGCGCGCAAGCCGCGCGTCCATGGGAATTGTGCTGTCACCAAGCTGGTTGATATTTTGGCTGAGATCTGTAACCGTACTCTTCACCGGGTCAGAGCTTCCACCGATCGTGCCATTCGTTTGCTGCAGACCGTCCAATAAACCCAGGCTGACGCCGACCGCCTGGGAAATAGCATCCACGTTGGTTACCAACCCTTGCTGTTTTTGTTGAGCGAGCGCGAAATCTCCGGTCTGGAGTGCCTGGCGCATGGCAGACACATTTTGATGTGCGTCTTGAAGACTGGTTTGCAAGTCGACTGCATCCGCCTGTCCCTGCACTGCAAAGGAGCGCAGAACCTGCTGGTTGACCACACCCGCATAGAGCCATCCAAGGTAGTTGATGTAGCTGACCTTTGTAGGATCGATCTCGTGGTGATATAAGATGAAAACAGCCTGCTGGTTGTTTTTAATAATGGTTGTGGCATCCACCGGCTCAACAATGACCAAGTCCACTTGTCCCAGTTGCAGTTGGTTGAGCGCTTGACTCAGGTTGTCAGTGACCCCGACATAGTTAAGCATCAAGTCCATGGATTGTCCAAACTGCTGGATATCCTTGGCAGCGATGGGGCTGTTTGATTGCGCAACAAACAGGGTTCGCACAGTGCTCGATTGGGCGCGGTAGCCAATTCCAAAGATAAATAAGATTAAGAACGGACCCAGCACAAGAGTGGCGACCAGGCGGGGCTGGCGTAAAATCTCAAATATTTCCTTCCGAAAGAAAGAGGATGCCCGGATGATGCCTCGGAAAAAGTTACCCATACTTCACCTCCGGACGCACTAACTCTACGAAAACATCTTCAAAAGAGGGGGTATATTCCTCCACCGCCTCCACCTCGATATTTTGTTCCTGTGCCCATCCCATCAGTTCGGGGGTGGCAGTGCTGGCGTTGTCTACAATAATACGCATTCCGTTAGGGCTTGTGCGAATAGTTTTAGCCCTCACGAAGGGCAGTGAGCGCAATAAACCCTCAGCTTCGAAATCGAACGGTTGTGCTGTGCGAAAATCGATCATATCGCCACCATAGGCGTGATGTCTTACTCCTCGCGGAGTATCCACCAGAAGCAGCTTCCCGTTGTTCTGTACCCCTACCAGGTCACAGTTATCTGCCTCACTCACATATTGGGTGGTAATGAATATCGTGCGTCCCTGGTTTTTTAGTTCCCTGAAATGGTCCCAAAATTTGTGTCTCAAGACTGGATCGATCCCCGCGGTCGGTTCGTCCAGGAAGAGCAACTGCGGGTCGTGAACCAAAGTAGAGGCGAGGCTGAGACGACGCAACATCCCCCCCGAAATATTTCGAGCCAGCTTAGATCGGTGCTCATACAACTCAACAAATTTCAAAGCTTCCTTCAGTTTCTTTCTGCGGAACAAGCTCATGCCATACAGGGATGCCGCAAAGTTAAGGTTCTCCCATACAGTCAGGTTGGTATAGAGCACGAAAAGCTGAGGCATATAGCCAAGACCCACCCGCTCCCGTCGGCTCAACTTAACCGGATTGCGATCGAATACAATCACTTCGCCTTCCGTAGGTTTGTATACCCCTGTCAATAGACGGACAGTGGTTGTTTTTCCCGATCCACTGGGACCAATAAAACCGAAAATGGAGGCGCGGGGCACCTCAAATGAGACATCATCCACGGCCGTTTCATCGCCAAATTTTTTCGTCAAATGCCTAGCACTTATGACTGAGTCGTTAGCTTGAACCGGCTGCTGTTGCCCTTCCTCAGATGAGGAAATCGGCGTCAAAATTTCTTTATCAACCGGGATCGACTTTCCATCGCCTTTCATGATTATTCTCCTATTGCTTCGTATGGATCTCCGATGTCATGGGTTTACTCTCTGAAGATAGACCTATTCTCCTCCTCAGAAGACACACCAGAATCCAAAGTATGTTGAATCCCGAGTCGTCCCCGCACCAAATCGAGCCCTTGCAAGGCAAGCCCCAGCTGGGCAATCAACACCCAAACAATTACAAAGCTCAGGATCCAGACGATGGCTTTTATCCAGTTTTGTGCTCCGAGTTGCACGGCTTCCACATTCATCTTTAACTGTGCAGTGACCGCTTGATATTGGTCGATTACTGACTGTGCATTGGCAAGGGAGTCATTAATCCCTGGAGTAGTTTCAGAGATTGCGGTCAGTTCAGACTCCACTGTGCTCAAGTTAGTCTTGCCATCCATCAGACTGGTATTTATGGTTGCCAAGGATGGAATCAGTATATCCAGGCTGGTTGAAACCTGAGCCAGGGCAGTATGCAGTGGGACTTCTGGTTTGTAAGCGGCTACAGGCAAAAAAGGAATACTGGTCAGCGCTGCCAGCACGTTGTCAATGATGAGCGCGCTTCCTTGAGCCGAGGCCAAAGAGATTTGGGTAGCATGGACAGCAGCCGGGAAATCCTTGCCGGTCAAGCTGATAAGGGAATCAAGCATCGGGTTAGTTCCATGAATTGTCAGGGAAAGGGCTTTGGTGGTTGCCTGCAGGGAAGAAACATCAATCGTTGTGGTCTGCACCATCTGACCTACTATGGTGAGAACATCTTGAGTAGTGTTAAGAGATTGGTCTACCAATGCAAGGTTATCAGTCACCGTTTTTGTCACTATTGGCTGGTAACGCCAGACTTCGACCAACCCAACGAGGCTGAAAATAATCCCAGCAGCCGCAGCAATAATCAATAGGACGCCGACTATTTTTCTTAATATCATACGAACTTCCTTTCATTTGTCCTCACCCCATTTGGCGAGGAAATCCGGTATCACATTAGCATCGGGTTGCCTGCACCCTGGCTTTATGAGCGTAAACCATTGGAGAAACTTACCTTTACAATTTAATTCCCAAGGATTTCACCAGGTACTGGCTGCACCTCTGGTGTTTCCGGCCCAGCCATTACTGCCAAGACGCGACGACGTACCTCGATACGCACCAAGCCTTCTCCCAACGCATTCCCATCTGCCATGACTGGCATAGAGGGATGGGTATCAATATCCACTCTGCGCACGTGAAAGTGTTGAATGCGTGAATCTTCCGATTTTCCTACACCGACCCCCTGAAGTATGTAGCCCAACAGATCCAGTTTGGACAGGTCAGCAAAGAACAACACATCCAGCAATCCATCTTTAAACGAGGCTACGGTGCCGAGTTGATAATGGAAGCCAATATAGGGCATGTTGGAAACCAGGACCACATGACCCCGATCGTGTATTTCCTGACCGTCATCCAGTAAAAGGGTTATTTCAGCCGGCGGGGATGAAGCCAGGGTTGACAAGAAGTTTCCGATTTGTCCCAGATTGCCGTGCTGGATATCATCGACAGACGGGAAAAGGGTCGAGGCCAGCCCCACCGAACACACTTCCAAGAAGGGTGTGCTGGTTTTTCCGCAGGTAGCCATGCCAACGTCCACTTTGATACGCCGGCCGTTTCGCAAGATGGCAATGGCATCCGGGATATCATTCGGGATGTTCAGACTTAGGGCAGTGTTATTCTGTGTGCCGATAGGGATGATCCCCAGGGTGGAATGAGTGCCAGCCAGGGTTCTAGCCACAGCAGATATGGTGCCGTCACCACCACATACAACGAACATCCGGAACCCCTGTTCGAGAGCGTCCTGCACAACCCCGGGAAGGTCGCTGCCCGGTTCAACCAGGTAGGCTTCTGGAATCAGCTTCCAGGCCTGCATCTCATGGATCACATCCACAATCTCTATGGGCAATGCCCTAGAGGCTCCGGCACTGGGGTTGAATATCAGCTTTACCCGCTTACGGTGTTTATTTGTAGAGCCAGAGTATTTGTCAGCGATTTCGGTCATTTGGTCATATCCTTTGTCCCAAAGTGAACCAGCCTCTTTTTCCATTTTGCCAAAAGTGACCGGAAATCAGGTTATTGTTTTAGACCTTCCAATTCAACATTCCGGTGTTTGAGCTGGTAATAAGAAAAACTCAAATATGCGCCGAAGAGGAAAATTAAACCGCTTAGATAAGCCCATACCATAAAGGCAATCATGCCTGCCACTGACCCATAGACCAGATTTGAGATGGAAACATACATGGAAACAAAGATCAGGAAGGCTTTTTTGGCAAGTTCCCAGAGAAGACCGGCACCCATCGCCCCGGGTAAGATCTCGCGCCAGGAGGAAGATCCATGTGGGAGCACAATATAAAGCACCATGAATAATGCAATATCCAGAATAATCGCCACCAGGTAACTGAAACCGCCCACGATGGGAATAACCTGGCTGGGCAACCAATTATTGAAATTGGTGATCATGCTACTGGCGAGCGAAGCCAGGAAAAGAGCCGGACCAACGAGAACCAAGACAAATAGGATTGCCAAACCACGTCTCTTCCAAACAGGGCGCCTGCGTTTATTACTCCAAATTCCACTCAGAGTTTGGGTTAATGTGTAGAAAACTGTTGAGCCGGACCAGATCAATCCAACTATTGCTACGACGGTAATTGGCCCGCGTGCATGAATAATTTCTTCAATATTCCTGCCAAACAATTGTCCCAGAGCTGGTGCAATAAATTCCAGCTTTTGGATGATAAGTTGCCGGTCAATCAACGGACCAAGGGTGAAGCTGGCAATGGCAATGCTTAAAAGGGTCAGGGGAAACAAGGATAAGAGGGCAAAGTAGGCAATCGCCGCGGCCGTCATCGATGAGTCGGGCTTCAAGGCTTCCCGGGCTGCACCTACCAAAATACCCAACCAGCCATGGGTACGAACATTCAGGCTAAGCGCGCTGGCGACACCCTGCTGCCAAAATTGTTTTACAAATCCAGCCGCCCTGTGTGCGGTCATCGCTTATTTCTTTTTGACGTTAAGGTATCAGGCTGCCCACCTTCAGAAATGACAGGCTGGGGGGATTGAAATGGCTCGGGAATATCTGTTGGAAGGACAGCTTGTAGAATTGGTTCAGCTTTTTCAAGCAACCCGGTGAGCCGCTCCATACTATTTTTTACCATCGCATTAGGAGGTTCATCCATAGCCTTAATACTGTCCCAAACACTTGCCTGCCGTTCTTTGAGGTCCGACACCTGGATTGCTGCTCCTGCAACCATGCGACGGCTTACCAGCAGGTTCCATAGAATTTGGCACACAGCTGATAAAGGTGGTGCAAAAAGGATCCCAATAAAGCCAAAGGCGTCTGCCATAGCGAGGATTATGACCAATGTCAAAATCGGGTTGTCCCACTTGTGTTTGAAGAGGCTTGGTTCCACCCATAATTCCATAGCAATCAAAACGACCAGGGTATAGACACCAGAAAACAAACTCAGCTGCCAACTTGTCAACAGACCCATTAGCAGAGGAAGAATCAATGCCAGAGGAGCCCCGATAACGGGAACCAACCAAAAGATTGCGCCTGTCACTGCAAGCAGAGCCGGGTATGGTGAGCCGAGCAGCCAATAACCAAGTCCCAGCAGCAATCCTGCCAGCAAGCTTTGGATGATTTCGCTTCTGATATATGTTCCAAGTTCCGGTTCGACTATCCGCCAAATATCGCGCACTTGTTTTCGGTGGATGGATGAAAGAAGCGAGAGCCAGAGTCGTTCAAAATGAATTTGATTAATGCTCCAATAAATACTCAAGAAAAGAATTACAAGAGCGCCGCTGACGACGTCGCCGATATTCTGAGTGAAGCCGAGTACAGCTGGCAACACGAGCTGCCCCTGGCTGCCGGTAATTGCCAAGAAAATCTTACTGGGCGGTGGCAGCGAGGCAACCAACCCCTGTTGGGTCGTGCTGCCCTGCAACCAAAGCGGTAGTATCCATGAATCTTGCATTGAAACCGAAAGGGACACCAGTTGAATTTCATTGACCGCGGCTTTACCAATCAGGAAGAGCAAGAAGCCAAAACTGACCAGTGCCACCAGGTAAAAAAGAATCCAAGCCATGCGCACAAAAAAACGGCGTCCGACCAGGCGATTAACCAATGGGCGCAGGGCCGCTGCCAAGATAAGCGAGATCAACACGTAACCTGCTGCGGTCCGGAACTGCCAAAGCAACCCCAACGCCAGCAAGGTGATCATCACCGCCGCACCAATACGAATTATTTGCCTGGTCATGGTGCTCCTGAGATATGAACCTGGGCAAGCAAAGCATCAAGGTCGGAGGTAATGGCTTCAATCTCATCCATCACCTGATCAGTCTGTTTGACCATCAGGGCCGAGCCCCCCTTCTTAAGGCGCGCCTGCCTACGCAGGCCTTGGACCAGATTTTGCGCTTCATATCGCAGCCGACTGGCATAATCCCGCCCGGCGGTGACTTCAGACTCCAACTTTGCAGGGTGAAAGACAAAGCGATCCAGTACGAGTTGTATGATGGCAGCCATTGGAATCGCCAAGAGGACACCACCCAAGCCGAGTAAAGACCCAAACGCAAAAAACGCCAGCAGGGAGACGAATGGATTCACCCCCACTGCCTTGCGCATGATGCGAGGCGCCAGCAAGTAATTTTCGGTTTGATGCAGAATGATGGTAACCACGATGACCCAAACCAGCTTGCCAGGTCCAATTGAGAGGGCCATCAGCGCAGCTGGGACAGCGCCAATCAGCGGTCCAACCAGCGGTACCGCTTCCCCAACAGCTGCCAGGAGCCCCAAGACCAAGACATTGGGTAAACCTATGAACGCATAAGCGATTAAGGACATGATGCCCATGACCAGGCAGAGGACGCCTTGTCCGGCTACGTAAAAACCAACCTTGGTTTCAATGTCCGAGACCAGTTCCCCAAAACCCACACGCTGACCCAAGGGGAACAACCGTATCAATGACTGAATGGTTCGCGGCCCATCGAGAGTCCAGTGAAAGGCCAACAGCAGGATCGCCGTGGCTGTAAAAATGACATTGGCTGCCATCGCCACGTATCCCAACGCCTGCTGTGCGGATGCCAGCATTTCCGGTCCGGTTTGTACTAATGGCATCAGGTTTGGAAGCGTCGCCGGGAGGAACTCGCTTAAAGTTACAACAAATTGATTGGGATAATTAATCATCCACTCACGCAGACTTTGGTAATATCCCGGAACTACAACGGCAATTGCCGTACCCTCCTTGAGAATTATCGGGAATAATATAAGCATGAACCCAATAAAAAGGGCAAGGAACAGAAAAAATATAAGAATGATCCCCACCATACGGGGAAGACCACGCTGGTGAAGCCAGGTCACTCCCGGCCTGATCACCGTGCCCAGTAATATGGCGATGAAGAGGATAAAAACAACCTGGTTAAACCGATAGAGAACCCAGAAGCTGATGCCAACGAAAACCAGAACCAACGTGACCCAGACGACCCGCCGGAATGTCCAGGTTTCCAATGGTAATGGTGGACGGGATGCCATGGAATCGCCGAGGGGAATTTCCGAAGAGTCCCTAATATCTGGATTGGTAAATTGAGGGGAATTGTCAGGCATACTACCTACGCCTTTTGAACCTTTTTTTATCGAGCTGATCACAGGCAGATTATTTTATTGTCAAATCGGTCGCAAGTTATTTCAAGGCAATGACCTTCCAGGAATCCATTTCCAATTGATTGACCAAAGTTTGATGACCAACCACATCTTCTGAAATGAGTAGGACTAGTGCAATTTGAGGATTCATCTCCTCAGGTGCCGGCTTGCAGTTGTCTACAGTATGGAGGGAAAGCCTGGTCAGCATCAGGACTACCATTATAGAAAAATCGCGAAACTCAGGTTGCGATGAAACCAGATTAGTCGTCCCATCGCAAACCTGAGAATTTAATAGCTGCACCAACGAGAACGTCAGATTGGGTGGCAGGAACTCAAACTGAATCTTTCAGCGGTTTGAGAGGCCTAACCTTTATCACCTTGCTGGCTGGTTTTGCCTTGTATATCATCGGCTGCCTGGTAAAGGGGTTGACGCCTTTGTGCTGGGGAGAAGCGGGCTTGGTCACCACATACAGTTTAAGCAGGCCCGGGAGAAGAACCTCGCCCGGTCCACGCTTCCCAAGCTGATCGGCAACAATGACGTTGATTGTGTCGAGTGCTGAAGCAGCTTGCTTCTTTGTCAGGCCACTTTTCTTGGAAAGAGCGGCAACGAACTCGGTCTTTGTCATTCTTTTTTTTGCCATTTGATATCTCCTTTGATTATCTATCTTTTTTTTGATCGAGCCAGATTTCATGAAAGTATTAGTCGAAGCTGTCACCAGCATCTAATAATCCTGTCTGACATCCAAAACGCAAGAAGATGGTTACATCACCCCAAGGAGATGCAAAATGACTAGAATGACGGCAATGACGATCAGGATGTGAATCCAACCGCCGGTTTGCGGGAAGCTTGAACTGACTCTCCGACCGAAAAAGCCGAGCAGCCAAAGGATAAATAGGATCACGATGATTGTCCACAACATGAGATTTCTCCTTATGAATGATCTTTTGAAAGATCTATTTGAAACCACCCAGCCATTTGACCGGGCGGCTGGTTACCTAACGTTCCAGCAGGATGAAGATGCCGGCAGCAAGGGCAAGGATCGCCATTATGATAGGCAAGCCTGAAAAGCTCAGGCTGAATAATGCGATCAGCCCGTACAAAATGAGCCAGATGGCCAGCAACAGGAAGCCGATATTTCTGGTGATGTGCATAGGTGGTGCTCCTTTCTTACACAACTAGGTGGCGGGTCCAGGATCCAGCGATCCTGATCACCCAAGAAGAGGAATAACGATTCACTAGTATCAGGCTGCTTCGACTGCCGTTTTTCCAGTGTCGAGAGCGGCGGACACACGGTCCAATTGTTCAACAAGCTTATCCTTGCCAAGTTGTTTTATTTCCCCGGCCTTCTCCTGAACTTCAGCCGTGATCCGGTTGGTTTCGGATGCAACCTGCGCGACTGCTTTTTTTACATTTTTTGTTGTTCGATCGAGCAACAGGATGCTTTCCTCCTGAATTTGAGCGCGCGTCCTTTTTCCCGATTGAGGTGCAAGGAGCAGCATGGTGATCGCTCCGGCAAGACCGCCGACGAGCACGCCGAATAAAACGTTCATCCCATAATTACCGCGTGTGTGTGCCTTATTCTTGTTTATCATTTGTTATCTCCAGAATTCCTATATGCATTGACCTTTGATTTAGGCGTATACCTTGCAGGAAGTTGGATATTTATATACGGAGTCAAACTTATCCTTGTGGCCTTTCATGGCCAAAATAGACACCTGCTGTTATCCGGTCTTCCTCCGTGAGTATGACCAGCCCGACCAGCCACCGGGCAGCACGCTGAACAATATTTACTGTGGTTAAGATGGGACCTGGTCGGTCCATGGCCTGTTTGGAGTTTTCAGCGGTGCTGTCCATTCTATTCCTTCTTATTGATGAGTGTGCTGGTCAGTAGTGTCAGTAGTGGTTGTTTGAGTAACGGGTCCCCGGGGACGATAGAAGATCACCCAGATGATCCTTTCAATAACCCATCCAACCAACCCATACACCAGCATGGCAATCAGGGTTGGGATTTCAAGCACCATGCCACCTGCTGAGGGTGCCACTGTCAAGCCAGTAAAGGGGAACAGGAACAGGCTGGTGAAACCATAAACGAAAACCGCGAACGGGTTGGCCGGGTTGGCCGCGATGAGTTTCAAGACGAAGCGCAACGCCAGGAAGGCCTCAAGAATTCCAAGAAGAATCCAGACTATCTGGGTGGCCTTGAAAGTAAAAATTCGTCGTTCCCGTTCCGGTTCTTTTTGTGTTGTCTGAACTTCTGAAACTGAGTTTTTAGTCATTTTGATCTCCTTTATGAGCATGCTCCCAGGATAAGCGGAACTGGCTCACATGTGTGGTGAACAGGGGTGCCGGGATGCACCCCCATATTTAGAAAACTAACCAGGTTATCGCCTGCGGCGTAATAAATTGACCACGAACAGTAAGACAATCGCGCCCCCCAGCGTGATCAACATGGCTGGAAGGGAGATCGCACCGACACCAATTGGCGAGATATGGAACAGAGGGGTGAGTAAGTACCCCGCTATGAAACCGCCGATGACGGCGACAATGATATTGATCAGCAAGTTCGAGCGGTCATGCATGAGCTCAGTTGCCACCCAACCGATGATTGCAGCTACGATGAGGTAAATAATTATGTTTAACATGGTTCTCTCCTATTTGATGATCCAGATACACGGAATACCGTGCGTTTTATTGTTAATCCAGACCCGTTTCCGAGAAAAAATGGGAGTTAGATTCATTCTCTTATTTTGCATAGATGGGTCCGGGATGATTTTTAATGTTGGCATCATTCACCACCAGATGCATATCGATATCCTTGACTGCGCGCCGGCGGGTATAGCCATACTTATCCTGGAGCAAACCAGCCAAGACATCAATTTTTCCGGCAGCTTGCTCCAAATCGTCATCGGTGAGCCTGCCCCACAATGCCTTCGCCCTGCCACGGATTTGTTTCCATTGGTCTAGTAATCCATCATTGTTCATGGCTTGATCCTCGTTTGGACTGCTAATAAAAGCAACATAATTGATTTTTCGAAAAAATTTGTTATTTATTCCTGTCAAGGTATCCTTCTTGAACGAGGCACGCAGATGTGTACCAGCCCTGCTAACGATCATTGTTTTTAATTGTGAGTTCCCAAGATCCTCTGGCGGTACTGCTCGAGATCGACTTGATCCCAATCCATGAGTCGGGAACGCCCAACGCGCCTGGATTCATCCGAGTCAATCAATTTTCCTTTTTTCATCTGGGCCTTCTTTTCAATTTCGGTGAGCTTATCCCACCACGCTTTAGCTTCCTCCAGGAAATGATTTCGGTCGACCTTATATATATCTTTGAGCATAATAATCCTCCAGCGGATATTATGAGTTATGCTGTCCCAGTTTACGCCGGCGCTCGGGGCAGCATGTTACGCCGGTTTTTCAAGTCCTATCCATCAGCCCTGAAAATCACTTAATAGGTACACTTGCCGCAACAGCGCGCAAGCGATCAGCAACCCGCTCAGGTGTCTCCCCCTTACTGATAAAAGCATCGGCGCCAGCGGAGAGGGCAGCCTGGTGGCGGGCGTCCAGATGGCTGATGAGGACTATGACCAGCGCGGCTGGGCAGGCCTTCCGAAGCTCTTCAAGGGCCGCCGTGGGCGAATTAGGAAGCAAATCCCAATCCACCAACAATATATCTGTGCGGCTGATGGGCGCCTGAGATAACGTTGTGTACCAATCGACCGCTTCGCCAACCACCTCCAACTTGAGGTCTTGCAGTAGTAAGCGAAGGGCGGAACGTTCCTCAGACTGGGCATCGGCTAAATATACGCGGGTCATGTACCCATCGTACAATAAAACCCCCCCGGCCACATCAGACGGGTGGGGAGTATTTATCTAGGCCACTTGGGGGAGGTCGTACACCTGCCAACAAAAGATAGAGAGATTAGAAAATGGCACATCCAAGTGGGGGAATAGCAAATAAAATTTTCCCATTTAGGGTTGGGACAAAAAAGGTGGGTGGAAACGGCAACATCGAGTCGTTTCCACCCACCAGGTATTCTGAGTGCCGACCTAAGAAAAGCCTAGTGTTTCTTATGATTTTTCTTCGATCCAGATGAGGGGTTCATGCTTCCAGTGCCAGGTGGAAATGCGCTGGATTTTTCGGGTAACTGCCTTGAGCCTCTCTCAGACTGGGCCAAATCGGAGATCGAACCACCACCACGATTGGCGATTGCGAGTGGTTTCGATTTTGCTTTTGGTGCCTTACGTATACTAACTCCTTTGTGTCCCATTTTTTCTCCTATGCGCGAGTGGTGCCTGCCGTTTTGCGCGCTTCCTGCTTAACGCGGCGCGCATGTGTTCGCACCCCCTTTGACAATCGCTTGGGCTTTTTAACGGTTACCTTTTCTTTTTTAGTTGCCATAGTACCAACTCCTTTTTCCAAAAATTATTCTGCCGGGCGGAATTACCCGGGGAATACTTCATATTACAGCCAACCCTTCCTGTGTGCATCCGCCAGGCGGGGAGTATGCGTCTAGTCCACTTGGGGGACGCTGTTAAACATAATCGAGCAAGTAACTAAAAGCCGGCGATTAAGCCAGGTGAATTTGGTGGACAATGTATCATCCACGTCTTTGAATCCGGAACATAAGTAATTTTTCAAGCAGGGGTTAAACAACAAAAAGAAATGCCACTTAATGCAGTTATGATCCAACCTTGTGAATTGTTTTTTGAAGGAAACCGGTTGCAGACTGCATAGCATGGGGAATAATGGGAATGCAGATCTGCCCCAAAAAACAGGAATATTCGATCCGGATAGGGAAACCGTACCTCTGGTTTAGCGTTCCAGAAAATGGGCCAGGCTTTCATGGATGTGAACAGCAGCTTCATGCTCGGTTTGAATGGGGGCGGAAGGCGCTTTTCCGTGTGCCTGCTGGTTTAGCCGTTGTGCAATCCCCACAAGCGACTCTTGAAAGGAAGAAAGCGGCAGCTGGGATATCTGTGCCTGGTCAACCTCACCCTTGCGCCATTTTTCCAATGAATTAATGCGAAGCAATTCACGATGATGCTGGGCTTCGGCGGGATCTCCAGGCACCGGAAGCGTCAGCGGGGTATCGCTGCGGGGCTGGGTAAGAGAAAGGTTCTTTTCAAACGTGTTGGCCGTCTTGTCCCTGGCCGTCAGGCCTTCGGGAAGATCGAAAAGGGTTTTAATCGTGGCTGGAAGGGAGGAATGTTCATAGATGGTTGAATCCACCTTTCCCTTCTCCACGAAAGGTGAAACAAGGATCGTTGGGACACGAATTCCCAGGCGGGTGAAATCGAAAACCGGATGTCTGGACTTTTTTCCATCCGGACTTGGCACAGAATCGGGCGGGGAGACCCGATCAAAAAAGCCTCCGTGTTCATCATAGGTCACGACAAGCAGGCTCTTCTCCCAGTACTGGCTATTGCGCAGGGAATCGTAGACCTCGGCGATAAGGTATTCGCCCAGCCGAACGTCATGGGGCGGGTGCTGGTCAGTTGCTTTCCACTCATGGAAGTCGATATAACGAGGCTCAATGAAGGAATAGGCAGCTAGTTCTCCCTTCTCCAGATCTGCGAAATAATTTTCAAACCGCTTAAAACGATCCAGGGTCCGCCAGTGATGCTGCAAGACGATACTTTGAGGGACATCTCCATAGTATATGTTCCATGAATATCCATTTTTTCCCAGAGCATCAAAAATGGTTTTCATCCTGTAATTGTGCCTGGGAGTGTCCACAATCATTCCGTCACAGGTTGCAGAATGAGCGAAAAAGCGATTCAGCCAGGTTGGGCCGGGAACGGCAGAGAACCAGTGGTCACACAGGCAGAATTCGTTGGCGAGAGTGGTCAACGCCGGGAGTTTAGCCGGATCGAAGCAATCCATGATCTTTTTGCCAAGTTCGACGTCCCCCTTTTCCTGGACGATATGGGCGGCAACGAAGCCATTCATTGGGGCAGGGTTCGCGATGCGTCCCGGCTCGCCATACAACTGCGTTTCGACACTCTCAAAATCATGAGCGGGATCCACAGAGATATAGCCAGCCTTGTTACTTACTGGAACGCGCTCAGAATTTGGATCGGATGGATCAACTGGATTAAATTCATTACCGGTCAGTCCATGGCCATTGGGCAAGTAGCCCAGCATATGGTCGTAAGACCGGTTCTCAAGCATTAGCACAATTACGTGCTCAATGGGAAATCGGACATTGTGATTCATGACAATATCCTCCGAGCAAAATTTCCATAGTTAAGGTTTTTCTTTTGCGGTTTTTTATTCTCCCGCCTCCCTATCGATTGCCGCCTGACTTTCAGCCAGAGGCAGGTCTTCCAGGGATTGGGCGACGCGTTGTTGAAGTCCCTTCTGGCCTGGCTTACGTTTTCCAAGGTTTTTAAGTGTATCAAGCATATAAGTGGTGATCACCCGGGTAAGTTTTTTAATTGCATCGGTGGATAGTTTTTGACCTTTATCGAACCAGCGCACGGCCGCGTAACCCATCACGACCGTTGTGGATGAGGCGATCGCAGCGCTCAACAGCCAGCCGGGGAATCCTCCCAACTTGCTTAGTTCCTGAAAGAGAGTCCGTCCCAGGAACCCCAGGCCAAACGTGGCAACCAACTCGGAGGCACGCTGCGGAGTGATTTTATAGCTATAGATACGGGCGATACTGACCACCATGATAGTCTGCGTGATGACCAGGGGAACAAAGTCGATAATCGGCAGCGGTAATAATGCTATGGTTGCCGAGATCGAGGCTGCCCTAACGGTGGTTTGCCAGGCAAGCTGCCAGCGAAATTCCGGTAACGCCTGCCCCAGGGCTGCGACCATCCCGGGCTCTGTGGCAGCCACTGCGAGCAAAACTTTTCCGAGGTTTTTACCGTCTTTGGCAACAATCGGGACAATTTCATCGGGCTTCAAGCCCAGGTTCACGGCCGCACTCGAAATGACGCTCTGCAGGTCCTTGCGGGGAACCAGGTCTACCTTGTTCAGCACCACCACGAAAGGTATTTTCAGATCCGACAGCTCGTAGAATAGTTCCTGCTCAGTCTTTTTGATCCCCTGGATAGCATCGTAAACCAATACGAGGAAATCCGCATCCTCGGCTGCCGCCAGGGCCAGATCTTTTTCTTTCTCACCCACACTTCCCACCGCATCTGCGCCGGGTGTATCGACCACGGTAAACAAGGCTGCATCGGCCTGCTGGTTCACTGTCGTGGTGCCCGGCAACGGGCTTACCCTGGCCGAGTCGTGTTTATTTTGAACCAGCTGGTTATACAGGGTGGATTTACCAACGTTGGTCGGACCGACAATGACCACCCGGTGCTTGTTACCAAAGGCCTGCCGGATCTGGGCGGTGGACAACTTTACCAGCCGCCGCATTAAATTCGGATCCGTTGGGAACCCCGTTAAAAGCGCCAGGAAGCCGGTCTTTTCAGTGGGACCCAAATCATCCCATATTTTGCGAACGGCTGCCTGGACTTCAGGAGGGAATTGGCCAAGAATATCATCAAAAAGTGTCACGATAACCTTTGAGCTTCAGACCTGAGGCCTGCCAGAAATGACGGTGTAATGGGACTTCCCCTTGATCCGACCGGGAAGTCCCGTCCAATCATCCCTATACCTTTTCCGGGACCACTTCCTCTTCTTTGAGGAGTTCGTCGAACAGGGACCGGTAATGGATCAATGCCTGCCTTAATTCTTCAGTAGTTGCCGTATGCTGCTCATTTTTGATCGCAATCTCTCGAGCAGCGCGGTAATTACTCACCAAATTTGGATAATTGACCGAGATATCAGCAGCGCGCTGGTCAAAGTCTGACACAGGGTAGGCACGCACCTTCATGACTTCCATGATCAGGTGGTCGGCTTCCACCGTTGCCTGCCCGGGTTGGTCGACAAACTTGGCCTGAATGGCGGTCCATTCAGACTGGTAGCGCTCGCGTTCGCTAACGGACAGCGGACGAATATTCAGCGTATCAACGTGTTTCTGGCGGCCGTTCAGCTCTGCCTGGGCTTTCTTCTCGTTCCCTGCAGTCTGGACCGTGTGGTCATACTCAGGTCCATATTTATTTTGGAACTTCTGTGACTTTCTCCGGCGAGCAAACATAGGTGCCATAATGGCGCCCATGATCACCACGATCACGACCACGGCGATGATTATATATGTTGGACTCATTCGTAAACTCCTTTTCTAAAGTTTGGACAAGCGATTGGATAAAACCTTCCGCTTGATTACACATTTGATCAACATTAATTGTCAGTTATCGGCGTCCCGAACCAAGCAGGGCACCCAAAATGATAAATACGATTGCAATTCCGACCAGGAAACCAAGGTTGTACTGGTTCCCGTTATTATGCACTTCATACATCTGCACATTCGGGTTAATAAATGACCAAACGAGTGTTACGGGGGAGATAATCCCGTGCCAAATTCCCAGCAGAATACCGGCAACGTTGCCGCGTGCATCGGGTGAATTAACCAAGGAGTTCACGCCAGGAATATAGATTTGAAAACTTACACCAGGAATGTTAATCTGACCATTGGGAGCGGGAGTGCCGGCTTGTGTGTCCGGCACGGGGGTATTTATTTTTACAACAGAGTTGGGAGCACAGCCTGCAACCATAACCAACAATATGGCGACTAAACTTACAAAAAACAGCTTATTCTTCATCTTTGATCTCCGTGTTTCATCATAATAGCGTGATGCGAAAGTGAGTCGTAATAATGTTCGCGTTAAAAATTTCCGTGGTCGTCCATATTGATTTTACAATTTTTACTACCCCGGCCACATCCATCAGCCGGGGAGTATTTATCTAGTACAC
This sequence comes from Anaerolineales bacterium, assembly GCA_017882125.1. Lineage (GTDB taxonomy): Bacteria > Chloroflexota > Anaerolineae > Anaerolineales > Villigracilaceae > UBA877. The sequence goes on along the minus strand of JADGQC010000036.1, from coordinate 1,272 downwards.
TTGGGGGAGGATATAAAGCCCGGGAATCAGACGGTTTCGCAGGATCTATTTTTCTGACAGTAGATTTATTTGAGACCGGGTCTACTGTAAATAGTTTTTACTTGCCACGCGAGGCGTATACCACCGTGCGGTGATTGAATTGTCCATTGACGATGTTTCCTGCGCAGGTAATCAGCGTAAGGTGAGAGCGTCCATCGGAAGCCGGCTGAGGTCCAGCGCCTGAAACCGGCCCGGCACCGTAGATCTGCGCAAGCACCTTCGGGTCGAACGCTTCTTCAATGGAATAGACATTAACATGGTCTACAATGAAAACTAAGTCAAGTTTCAAGGTCGAAGAGTGGATGATGATCACATCACCCGGATGGAGATCCTGGAGGCGAGCAAAGATCTCGGGTTTTCCAAGGGGATTATTGACATGCCCGGCAATCGTGGCTGTGCCAACATCGCCCGGGATGCCGCCGCCGCGATACCAGAATGCCGTATGCCAGACCGGATCGTCGATGGGGCCTTTTGGCGCAGCCATCACATTTTCAGAGGTTAGCCCAACTCCAAGCATGGGAGCATCGACTTTTAGTGAAGGAATCCTCAGTTTAAGGGGGATATATACTGGCCCGGCACTGGGGGCGAGGGGGGTAACAATTAACGGCCCAAGGAGAGGGAGTGTGGGCATGGGTCGAATTGTGGGTGAAGCAGTTGGCTGAATGGTTGGTGTAACTGTCGGTTGAGCAGTCGGCTGAATTGTCGGTTGAACGGTTGGCTGTTTGGATGGTAAAAACAGGGGAGACAAGGAAGGCGTTGGCTGAGCCTCCCTTGTCAATTTATTCCCACAGTCTGCGAGCAACACCGCTATAACAATAATGGTGACGAGAATAACAATCGAATAGCGGCGGGTGAGAGTACTCACAGTTTAAACAATATTAGTGTTATTGCTTTGGCAGATGGGTGCGGCGATATGCCAGCATGCCAAAAACCAGAGCAAATGCGGTGAAACCAAGAGCAACCACCGGACCCCATGGGAAAGTATTGCCACGGATCGGTGCTCCGCCTGTGCTTGGCAACCCACTGACAACCGGCAAATGCGTGGCCGTGGCCGTCGCACCACCCGGCTGCGTGGCCGTCGGCGCACCCGGCGTCAGCGCGGCGGCCGTGGCCGTCGCGGCCGGCGGCAGCGCGAGGCAGATCGCACCGGTTATGGTGTTGGATTCCAACGTCACTGCACCAGTTTGCGCCAAGGCGCGACCGTTCAATCTTGCGCCGGTCTTCAGGCTGATG
>JADGQC010000157.1 GCA_017882125.1 Anaerolineales bacterium | reverse complement strand
AAACGCCTGGATCAAGGAATTCCCTGCCGCAATCACCGTGAGTGACCCGGACGGCATTATCCTCGAGATGAATGACAAGGCTGCCAGGTCAATGGAGAAGGATGGCGGGCGTGCCCTGATCGGGAAGAACATGCTCGATTGCCATCCCGACCCCGCCCGGGGCAAGCTGGAACGCCTGATGGATGAGCGCAAGGCCAATCCTTACACCATCGAGAAGAACGGTATCAAGAAATTCATCTATCAATCCCCCTGGTTCAAAGAGGGGGTTTATGCTGGTTTCATTGAAATTTCCTTCGAGATTCCTTTTGAAATGCCGCACTTCATTCGTGAATGATTTAAGGAGGCTGCGATGTCCCCAACCCTGTTGAATACTTTGGATACGCTCGCCAGGTATGTATTTTTCATTATTATGCCCGTCCTGGGACTTTTTCTTCTCATTGCGGGCGGGCTGAAAGTGGGTGGCTTTACTGCAAAAGGAGTCATTGTACGTATCATCGGGATCGTCTTCATCCTGGATGCTGTTTACTTTTATTTTTTCATTCATCGCGGCTTCCTGTATAAGTACAGCATTCTTTTGCAGGCGCTGCTTTTGTTGGTTGGCTTCCTGGTTCTTTGGCTCCTGGCTGAAAAACCCACTCGCCACCAACCTTTACCAGCCACCACTCATACCTTCCAGTCCGCTCCGGGCGAACCGCCTTACCGCCTGCATTTACGCCTGCTGAAGGACGGTACCGGCATACTCATCGTCAATGCCGCCACTGTTTTGCACCTGAACGCCACGGCCGCGGAATTTGCCTACCACATGATCAAAGGCACCTCGCCCGACGAGACAGCCAGTCATGTTGCCAGGCGTTACCGCATCAGCCGGGAGGAAGCGCAAAAGGATTACACCGATTTCCGTGACCGCATCCAGACCTTGATCCATACCCCCGATCTGGATCCGACCACCTTCCTTGATTTTGAACGCATCGCGCCTCATTCCCACGACCTGACCGCGCCCCTGCGGCTTGATTGTGCCCTTACCTATCGCCTGCCCGCCGGTTCGGACGCTTCCCTCGCTCCCACCAAGCGGGTCGATCGTGAACTGACCACTCAGGAATGGGAAACCATCATGGATAAAGCCTGGGCGGTCGGCATTCCTCATATCACCTTTACCGGCGGCGAACCCACCCTGCGCGACGACCTGCCGGCTTTGATCGCCCACGCCGAGAAGGTCGGGCAGGTTGCCGGGCTGCTTTCCGATGGATTGAAACTTGCCGATAAAGACTACCTTCACACCCTCCTCCAGACCGGTCTCGACCATTTGCTTTTCATTCTTGATCCGGAAAACGCCGCCTCCTGGAAAGGCCTGGAAACGGTCATGCCCGAAGATCTATACACCACCGTCCACCTGACGGTTACTCCCCAGAATGTGAACAAGGCCGAAGATATTCTTGATCGGCTGGCGAAACTTGAGGTTAAGAGTCTCTCGCTGGGTGCTTCCGAAGCTTCCCTGCACGAGGCCCTGCACGCCTTGCATAACAAAGCCTCCAGCCTGGGTCTCACATTGCGCTGGGATCTGCCTGTGCCCTATTCCGCCGAGAACCCGGTGGCGCACGAGACCATTGAAGACGATGTTCCTTCCGGCGCGGGCAAAGCCTGGCTTTATGTCGAACCGGATGGCGACGTGCTCCCCTCCCAGGGTGAGGCTGATAAGATCCTGGGGAATTTCCTGAGGGATCCCTGGGAGAAAATTTACCACTAGCTTTATACCCTGTGGGGCGGAATTTATTCCGCCCCTGTTTGGGGGTTGATCATGACTCAGGCAATTCATAAAAGAAAGGAAATTGAGCCTTGACCAATAGGAAAACGCTCGACCCCGATGAAATTCGCATTTTCAGTGGCAGTTCGCACCCGCACCTGGCTGCTGATATTGCCGCCTATCTACACCTGCCGCTCGAGAAGACCCTGGTCAGCAGGTTCAGCAACGATAACCTGTACATCCAGCTCGGTGCAAGTGTGCGCTCGCGCATTGTTTTTATTGTCCAAACGCTTGCGCCCCCCGTCAATGACAACCTGGTTGAATTGCTGATGATGCTGGATATCGCCCGCTCCGCTTCCGCCAAGGAAGTCCATGCCATCATCCCCTATTTCTCTTTTGCCCGCTCGGATAAAAAGGACGCGCCGCGCATCTCCATTACGGCCCGCCTGGTAGCCGACCTGCTGCGGACCGCGGGTGCCACCCACGTAATGACGATGGTACTGCACTCGCCGCAAGTCCATGGCTTTTTCAGCGTGCCCACCGACCCGTTGTCCAGCCGCCCGGTCTTTCGGAATTATTTCGAGTCACATGACTTGTCTGATACTGTGGTGGTCGCCCCCGATATGGGCTCAGCCGGGCCAGCCGCCTTGTTTGCCAGGGGGCTGAAACTGCCGGTCGCAGCCGGGAACAAGGAGCGCCTGTCAGACACGAAAGTGGTCATCAGCGGGTTGATCGGCTGTAATGTGCAGGGGTTTCGAAAAGCCATTGTTTATGATGATGAGATAGCCACTGGAGGGTCGGTTCTCGAGCTCAGCCGCATCCTCATCGAGCAGGGCATCCAGGAAATCTGGGTGGCATCCACGCATGGGGTCTTCGTACACGACGGATTAAAGAAACTGTGCTCGGTGCCGCAGATCACAGAAATCGTCACCACCGATACCGTCTATATCCCCCCCGAGGAGCGTCACCCGAAACTGCATTTGCTCTCGGTAGCCCCTGTTTTTGGGGAGGCCATCCGTCGCAATTATTTGCGTGAGTCAATTGCCGACCTGTTTATTTACGGTGATGAAACCTCGCAGAAATCCGGGTAAAAAATGGAATCTCCTGAGATCAAGTCTTCTGAAATTGCCGGTGCTTTATTCGACGGGAATTTCAACTGTGCGCAATCGGTTTTCGCGGCCTTTGCATCACAATTAGGGATGGATGAGGGCCTGATGCTTAAAATGGCCTCGCCATTTGGCGGCGGCGTGTCGCGCCGCGGTCATATTTGCGGAGCGGTGACCGGGGGGCTGATGGCGCTTGGAGTAGCGCGCGGGGCGGATACACCCTTGGGGAAGGAGCCTGCCTACCGGCTTGGGCAGGAGTTCATGGCGCGCTTTGAAGCCCGTCATGGTTCCATTATGTGCAGGGTATTGTTGGACTTCGATATCAGCACCGAAGCAGGCTGGCAGCAGGCGCGCGAAAAAGGATTGTTCAAAACTATTTGCCCTCAATTTGTTCGTGACGCAGTGGAAATTGCCCAGGATATGCTTGATAAATAGCACTGGTGGAATCTTTTTCATTTAGTGGTGCTGGTATGTTGAGTGGGTTGGAATATATGGGTGAGAGAACTGATGACCTCCACCAGTGAGCGACTCAAGTTTGCGGGTTTCACGCTTTTGATCGCCCTGGGGGTCGCGCTGGCATATACGGTTTTGCATGAGGGCGGGCATGCCCTGGCTGGTCTTGCATTCGGGGGAACGGTCCGGGAAATCGATGTAAACTTCTTCAACCTTGGCGCTCACGTCAATATTGACGGGAGTTTCAGCCGCTATCAGGAGGCTGTGATCAATGTCAGTGGGGCCGCGCTGCCTTTCCTGGTTTGGTTGGTGTTGACCCTCGCGCTGCCGAAGGAAGGCAGTCCCCTGGTTTTATGGGCCAAATTCATCGCCTCAGCCGGAACGCTATGCTCCCTGCTGGCCTGGGTCGTCATCCCCTTTTTATATATAAAAAACGACGCCCCTGCCGGCGACGATGTGCCCCGCTTTCTCGCCAACAGCGGGCTGCCGCCCCTGGCAGTGGCCTTCGGCGCCCTCGTCCTCTTTGTCGGCGGTTGGTTCTTATTTGTCCGCCGCTTCCCGGGAACTCGCTCAATTTGGAACGTAATAATTAAAAACACTGGCAAACCGGTTCCAGACTGGCGTTGGGTATTGGTGGGAGGGGTGATGCTGACTGCTTTGATCGGGGCTGGGATACTGGTAACCTCCACTCTGGGTAACGGTCTTCCCTCGCCGCCTAAAGGATACAACTCCGCTGCTACTGTCGACCTTTCCTCCCGCGACCGGCAGGCTGAGACGATTGCCAGTTTCGACCTTCCCAAGGCCGGTGATGCCGCGATTATTCTACGCGTTTCAGGCATTGATACAAGTTTCATTGATGTGACCCTGGTGCCATCGCAGGGTGTCCCGCTCCTGCTTATGCATGGAGAGGATTTTGTCAGCACTTACAGTGAAACCCAAAATCAATACCGCCTCCCGGCTGGTGATTATAAGATTGTGCTCACCAGCCGGAAATCGTCCGGCATCCTGGATGTTTATTTCCGGTTCCCATGATCAAAAAACCCATCTCTCAATCCTATTGGGTTGTTCCAGGTCGGTTCCTGGCAGGGGAATATCCCGGACTTGGTAATGATAAAGCCGGAACCCGAACGCGTCTTAAAGCTTTCCTTAACGCCGGGTTCGAAGAATTCATTGACCTGACTACCGAAAACGAACGCCCTCAATATTCCTCCATGCTGAAACATGAAGCTGAATCTATTGGACTGGTTGTCCGTCACCACCGTTTTTCTTTTCCTGATTTCAGTGTGCCCTCGCAGGCAAAGATGGTTTCTGCCCTGGACGCCATTGATGCTGCTCTCACAGCAAGCCACACGGTGTATCTCCACTGCGTGGGTGGAATTGGGCGTACCGGCATTACCGTTGGCTGCCATCTCATTCGACATGGCATGGAACCAACGGATGCCCTGCGTCATTTGCGCGAGCTGTACCGCGCCTCGTTGCAGAGTCTAATTGTTCCCACAACCCCTGAAACACAGGAACAAACCAGGTTCATATTGAATTGGAAAGAGCATGGACTGGCATAGCCGTTTTCTCCAGCAAGCCGGTTGGACGAAGGACCTGCGCGCTTACCTTTTTGAGCAGGCCGGGTTAAAGGAAGCGCGCCGGGTGCTGGAAGTTGGCTGTGGGACTGGCGCAATCTTATCCGATCTTTCCACACGCGCCGACGTGCACGGGTTGGATATGGACCACTTACGCCTTTTGGAAGCGCGCAGGCATGTCCCTTCCGTAGAACTTGCCTGTGGAAATGCGCTCTCATTGCCTTACGCATCCGGTGTTTTTGATATTACGTTTTGCCATTTTCTCCTGTTGTGGGTGCGCCAGCCGGTGTTGGCATTAAGTGAAATGAAGCGGGTCACCCGCCTCGGAGGCGCTGTCCTTGCCCTGGCAGAACCGGACTATACCTCGCGCATCGACAAACCCGCTGCGCTTGCTCCCCTTGGTCGCTGGCAAGCCGAATCCCTCAAACGTCAGGGTGCTGACCCCGGGGTGGGCAAACGCTTGGCGGACCTGTTCCGGGATGCGGGCATCATGCCCATCGAAACAGGACCATTGGGCGGGGGATCCGGTTCCAGGATGGGACGAAGTAACCCCGATTCCAGCACGGGGTTGCAAAGCAGGGAGGCTTTGCCCACTTCTGCTGAGCGAGACCTGGAATGGTCAGTGTTGGAAGCAGATTTGGCGGGTTTGGTTCCGGCGGATGAACTCCGCAGGATGAAGATGATGGATGAGCATGCTTGGGAACGCGGCGAGCGTGTGCTGCACGTGCCCACCTATTTCGCCTGGGGTATAGTCTGACGTGCAAATGGTATAATTCTCGCGGAGGCTTTTTTGACTGATTTTTCCCCCGAAAATGAACCCCAGCCTGCTGTTGGGACCCCGCCAGAGAAGCAGGAAGGCAAGCAATTCCTGCGCGAAATCCTGGAAACCGTGGTGCTGGCGGTCATCCTTTTTGTTGTTATAAACCTGGTTTCCGCACGCGTACGCGTCGAAGGCTTCTCGATGGTTCCCACCCTGAATAATGGCGAATACGTCCTTATCAGCCGTTTGTCATACCTGACCGGCAATTTCCAGCGCGGGGATATCATCGTTTTTCGTCCACCGATGTACCCTGATATCCCTTTCTGGCAGCGTTTGTTCGGTTTACCCGGCTTCGACGATCAATACGAAGATTACATCAAACGCATTATTGGTTTGCCCGGCGAGACGGTTAAGATTGACAATGGGATTGTATATATTAACGATGTCCCATTAAAGGAGCCTTATATAGAAGTTCTTCCCGATTATTCGGGTGTCTATACCGTACCTGAAGGGCAGCTCTTTGTGTTGGGAGATAACCGCAACAACTCGGCTGATTCCCATGCCTGGGGTTTCCTGCCGGAAAAGAATATCCTTGGAAAAGCACTGGTTATCTACTGGCCTTTCACTGATTTTATGCTCATCCACCAGCATGAGGCTGTGTTGGCCGCTCCTTAAAGATTATGCCATCCCTTCAAGAAGTACTCTCTTTGGCGGATGCTTATGAACGGGAGCTCCCGGCTCCGCCCGTGCGGTTGACCAGTCCGGTCGGGGCAGAGCTGGCTGGCTGGATAGACCATACCCTGCTCAAGCCCGAGGCGACGCCCAGGCACGTCAAAAAATTGTGCGAGGAAGCCCGCCAGTACCACTTTGCCTCTGTTTGCGTAAA
>JADGQC010000156.1 GCA_017882125.1 Anaerolineales bacterium | reverse complement strand
CACCCAATAATGGTCCTGTGTACGGGAATAGCAAGCCATTAATTTAATTCATTTCCTAGCTCTGTAAGGATTGTTGAACTGACTCTGCCACCCATCTGACCTGTTCGTCGTTCATGGTGGGATAAAGAGGCAGTGTGACCTCGCGCGAGGCCGCCTCTTCGGTCAGGGGCAGGGGTGTGCCGTGCCGCTGCCACTCTTCATGATATATCTGAAATCGATGGACGGGTGGATAGTGGATGCTGGTCTGGATGCCGTGCACTTTCATGTTTTCCATAAAATGGATCCGGTCTGTACCAGGCGGTAGCAAGATCGGCAGGATGTGATAACAGGATGTACCTCGTTGTTCTCCAAAAGGCATCTTGACCTGTGGGGCTAGTTCAATTAGCCACTCGCGGTATTGGCGGGTGAGATCAGCACGGCGCTGATTATTCAAGGGAAGTTTACCGAGTTGTACCCGCCCGAGGGCAGAGCGGATCTCATCAATGCGATAATTGTAGCCCAAATCAACGACGTCGTAGCTATACGCATGCCCTTGGTGGCGGTCCCAGCTCAGGGAGGTCATACCGTGCGAGCGCAGGATGCGCAATTTTTCCGCCAGGGCATCATCATCCGTGGCCAGCATCCCGCCTTCGCCGGTGGTCATATTCTTGTTTGAAAAAAAACTATAGCAACCAATATTCCCCCACGTCCCCAACTTGCGTCCCTCCAATTCCGAACCGATGGCGTGCGCCGAGTCTTCCAGCACGATCAGGCTGTGTCGGCGGGCGATCTCCATAATCGCGGGCATATTACAGGCAAAGCCAGCATAGTGCACGACCAAAATGGCGCGCGTTTTATCGGTGATGCATGCTTCTATGGAGGTAGGCGAAATATTCAGCCAGTCCAGGCTTTCGAGGTCAGCAAAGACCGGCGTGGCACCCGTATAGCGTACCGCGTTGGCAGTCGCCACAAAGGTCAGGGATGGGACAATGACTTCATCTCCGGGCCCGACCCCAGCCGCCACACATGCCAGATGCAAGGCAGCGGTTGCGTTAGTCACTGCCAAGGTATGCTTCGCGCCGATAAAGGCCGCGAACTCCTGCTCAAACCCTTTTGTGACTTCGCCCATGCTCAACCAACGCGAGCGTATCACCTGCAAGACGGCTTCTTCTTCCGCCGCTCCAAAATCAAGATCAGCCAACGGGACGCGCCAATCCATGCTTAATCCCCCGGCAGAAATTGTTTCTTCATGTTACCAAAGTCCTGATTGGCTTGGATATAATCGTCCGGGCGGCCAAGATCCATCCAATAGCCGTCAAAGGTGTAGCCGCTGACCAACTCACCGCTGGCGATCAGGTTCAGAATCAAATCAGGGAAATCTAGATACTGGCCAACTGGGATGTAATCCAGCACGCGCGGCTCAAAAATATACATACCCATGCTGACAGTATAATCGTTAGTAGGTTTTTCGATATAACCAGAGACTCGATCATTGCCATCCCACTGGATGACACCAAGATCTATCTTGACCTGACGGGGATGGGCCGCGATGGTGGCTATCCCGCCTTTTTTCTTGTGAAAAGCTACTAGTTTTTTAATATCAAGAGTGGTTAGCACATCCCCATTTGTAACCAGAAAAGTCTTATTCAGACCTTGAACCAGCGCAATCGGGCCAGCTGTGCCAAGCGGAATCTGCTCTTGGCTGTAGGTAATGTTTATTTTCCATTGCGCGCCATCTCCAAAATAGGAACGCAGGAGGGAAGCTAGATGACCTACTGTCAGAACCACATGGTTTATACCGGCACGCTTCATTTGGCGTAGCAAGACCTCCAGAATAGGCATATCGCCGATAGGCATGAGCGGTTTGGGAAGAATAGTGGTATAGGGTGCAAGACGGGTACCCTTTCCCCCTGCCAGTATAACTGCTCTCATAACTAATTTATCTCCATAAGGTATTGTATGTTAACCACCATTAAAAGTATAACCTAAATGTCAATTCCCGCCAACACCTAATATCTTCCTTTCCCCCACCCCTGACCGAGGCCTGGTCGAAGCGGCAGCACTAACCGATGCGGCGTCCTGCTACCACTGGCATAGGCGGTCTCAAGCCGCCATCAGCCACATCAATGCCATGAGGTGTCGAAGAAGAAGTCGTAGTAGGTGTCAGGGGTCAAGGGGGATAACCAAACATCCAGACTCTGTGAAACCCAATCCCAAAAAAAGGTGGGATTGCTGAATTAGAACTGGTACCGATCTGGTTGATAGCGCTCGATATTCTTTGAAATCCATTCGATCGTCCGGTCCAGGCCTTCATCCAGGGGCATGCCCGGTTGCCAGCCCAGTTGCTGGCGTGCCAGGCGATTATCGGAGACCAGACGCAGCACTTCAGATTTTTCCGGACGCAGGCGCTCAGGAGTGACAACGATCTTGACCAACCGGCCAACCTTGCGAACGACCATATTTGCCAGATCCCCGATACGGATCTCCTCCCCCATCCCCAGGTTGAACACGGCACCTTCCACCCCGACGGTCTCGGCCGCCTTGATGAATCCAGTCACGGTGTCATCCACAAACGTAAAGTCGCGGGTAGTGTCCAAGCTGCCTAGGCGGATCGTGCTCAGAGTTAATGCCTGGGTGATGATGGTTGGAATGACCGCCCGGGCCGATTGTCTTGGGCCGTAGGTATTAAAGGGTCGAACTGTGACGACCGGCAGGTTGTAGGTACAATAAAAACTTTCCACCATTTTATCAGCCCCGATCTTGCTCGCTGAATAGGGAGATTGCCCCTGAAGAGGATGTTCCTCTGAAATGGGAACCTGTCGGGCGGTCCCGTACACCTCGCTCGTGGAAGTATGGATCAAGCGCTTCACGCCCAGATCCCGGCAGGCCATCAGGACATTCAGGGTACCAATGAAATTCGTCTCAGCCACTTCCATCGGGTGAAGATACGAATACGGGATCGAGATCGTGGCACCGAGGTGGAAGACGGTCTCACATCCTTCTACCGCATCACGGATCGCCGGTCCATCTCTCAGATCTCCAGCCAGCAGCTCGATCTTTTCGAGAACAATTCCAGGCAGGCAGTTCAACAAGCCAGGATCGCCGCGCGAGTTGTAACGCACAAATGCTCGCACCTGTGCGCCCTGTCCTGCCAGGGTTTCGACCAGGTGGCTGCCGATGAAACCGCCAGCGCCCGTCACGAGGACGCGCTTGCCCGCCCAAAAACTTTTTTTGATTGTCACAACTTATCTATCTCAGGAGGATGTTTTGCTTGCAAGGAGGTTCGTATGGAGTGGATCTGTTCCACAACCACGTCATAATCCCCTTGATCCAATTCCGTTTCGAGCGCATCCAGCCAGCGCCCGACCTGTTCGCTTTCGATCAATTCTTTCCCATACGGCTGAGGTTCTGTTCCGTCAGGCTCGGAGGCTACAGCATTTGTCCCGGAGCGTTGCGGACGGATCAGGTTGAGCGTATTGGGCCAAGTGACGACGCGCGCCGGCGTGCTTCGGCAGGTTTTGAGGATGGCCAGCCTCTCAGGAGCAGAGATGTTGTGAATCGCAAAGACAATGGCCCCGATATCGTACTTCTCTACCAGGTCGGGAATATCCTTGCTCTTTCCCAGGATGCTGACGCCATTCAGGCGCGTACCACGGCTGAAAATGTTATCGTCCACGAAGCCCACCACCTGAAAGTTGAGTAATTCCCGGCCGTGCATCATGCGCCAGGCCGCAAACTGGCCCGTATCTCCGGCGCCGACAATCAGGACTCGCTCGCGTACCGTCAAACCATCTTTGCGCTGTGTGACCCAGCGCGTGAGCCCACCGGTCAAGATGCGGCTGCGGTAACGTGTAAAAACATACCCAAAGAATGCCAGCGCTGAGGCCATAAAAATTAAGGGAGTTGGCAGGAAGCGCAGCCAGTAATTCGTGGCCAGAGTGACCAGCAAGGCCAACACGGTGGATGGAACAAGTTTCAGCGCATCGCCAGCCGAGGCGGATGTCCAGACTATTTTTTGCACGCCGATGAGAGCGGCGATGGAACTGAACACCATTGAATAAGCGATTGCGATCAAAATGCTGTTCAACAAGCCAATGTCCAGGACGGCGACGGATAGTCTCCAGATGCCTCCCGCCAGGCCGAAGGCAATCAACGTTGTGAGGGTATCGAGGATGAACCAGTTGACGTAGCGCCGCCCTAGGCGCGAGATCGGCCCCCAGAACAGGGTTTCCTCGGGCAGCTTATGCTGACGCAGATTAGGTACCAGCACCACCAGAAAAGTCCAGAAAAGCACGTCCAGGTCGAGCAAGAGCGAGCGGTGGCGGATGTAGAGCTGGTCCAGGCGCATTTTGGATGGCAGGATATTTCCCAGGTAGGTATCCATCAGGGAACCAGCGCTTAGCATTTTCTCTTCGTCGCGGAATAGCACGGAGGCCGGGCTGGTGATACCGGGGCGTACCGAAAGCACATCAGCGCGCACATCCAGCGACCAGGTCTGGGCCAGGGACGGTTCTTCAGGACGCGGCCCCACCAAACTCATTTCGCCCACCAGCACATTCCACAATTGCGGCAGTTCGTTAAGCTTGGAATCGCGCAACCACTTGCCCAGCGGCGTGATGCGCGGGTCGTCTTCGGAGGTGAGAGGCGGGCCTGCGTAACTGGCGGCCTCTTCGCGCATAGTGCGAAATTTCAGTATGGAAAAAGGCTTGTCCTTCCGGCCCAGGCGTATGCCCCGATAAAAGACCGGCCCCCGTGAATCGCGTTTGATGAGGATGGAAACCAAAAGAAAAATCGGAGACAATATCAGCAAACCCAAACCAGACAGCACGATATCGAAGCCGCGTTTTACTACCTCGCTCCTCCAGGTACGCAGGCTGAAATGGGTTGTGGAGGCATCCCCTTTTGAACCAGTAGATTTGATCGTTTGTGTCGACATACGGTCTTCCCCAATCATACCAGTTGTCTCAAAAAAGGCAAAGGCTGGATTTCTACCAGGTAATGGATATTGAAAATACGCAATCCTTCCAGGAGCAAGGTCAAACCCCACGAAAGTGGCACCTGGCGGCGCGCCTGTGGGAGCCAGGTGATGTGTTTTAAGTGATATTTTCAATCAGGAAATAATCGCCGACTCTGCCGGACAGATACCGCGTGATTCTGGGTGAGCGGGATTGAGCCAGAAATCGTACCACAAGATCATGCCATCGGTGCGGTCACCCTAAGCATTTCACGCGCTCTCTTGGCCTTTACTTCGTTATCCAGAATGGACGAGAAGACCGTGGTCTGCATGGATAAATCAAAACTGTGCACCGCATAATGCTTGCTTTGGCCATAGGCACTTGTGAACGGTAAGCTGATAAGGTATGCGGCGGCATCTGGACATAATCGAAGAGCAGTTTCGAAATTAACCAGATTGTTCAGCTTGCTGCATTCCTATTTCTTCCATAAAAAGGGAATCCAAATACGCCACATAAAAAACGGTGTCAGGCGTTTGCAACTCCGGAGATTCGATCCAGCCACCCTTGATAAAAACTCGGCGACTTGGAACATTGGTCTTATAGATTCCAGCGCGAATTGCTCGACTACCGCGAGCTTTACTGTAAACCTTTGTTGCAGCAACTAATAAAGGAAATACCCCCTTCCCCCTGCAATTCTCATCAACTACACCAATTGTCATCTGAGCAAAACCTGGGTAATCGGCAAGCTTTTTACTTCTAACAGAAATATCCGGGCGTCGAAAAAGACGACTCCAAAGTTTCTTTTTAAATATCAATGTCGGGTGAGTGATCAGACAACGAAGAAACTCTGGTAAGCAAGCCATAAACATTGGACGAGTAAATTGCCCATCGCAGACAGCGACTAAACCTACTATTTTTCCATGATCTTCAGCCACAAGTACATAAGATTGCTTACCTGTGGTTTGCCAGATGTAAGTTGCGCGAACATAGGCTTTGCCAAGCATAACAGGGACGTGTTCATCTGGAGTGAATGATGCATAATGGAGCTCCGTTAACGCATCCACGTCTACCATTGTTGCTAAACGAATTGGAATGGAATTTTCTGTCATTTTTTTGTCCCTCAGCGTGAAACCTGGGCGGCATTTTCCAAAACATTACATATTTTTGGCAGGCAAACGTTAGCAGTCATATGCTTTAGCAGATAGTTTTGTCCTGATATTCCATAAGCAGTTCGTTTTGCCGCATTTATTTTTGATACCTGCTCAATCTTATTTGCTAATTTTTCGGGTTCATCCGGAAAGACCACCCATCCACAACCTGATAAAATAATTAATTTAGCCAACTCGCTCTCTGGATATGCCAGAACTATTATTGGTTTCCCTGCAAGCATATACCCCAAAATTTTTGAAGGGAGAGAAACTAGTGATTGTCTTCCAAATGTTGGCAAAACCAGTACATCACTCTCTTGATAAGTTTGGAAAGTTTGCTCAACAGGCCATGGATTATAGAATTTAATTCGCTCTGGAGATACTTCTGCGCTCAATTTTTGGCACGCACTAAGATGGCTACCGCCCCCAGCGATCAGCAAATAATAATTCCCTGTTAAATGGCGATAA
>JADGQC010000155.1 GCA_017882125.1 Anaerolineales bacterium | reverse complement strand
TCGTGCTTTGTCCTGGCTGAAGGACCATCGAACCGATGGTCGGAGTAGGAGGTCAGCACCCCTCCACGACTTCGACAAATGGCTGTGCCGAAAATCGCAGAGGCTGGTCGCCGACGTTTGTCAGGTTGAAATATACCTTCACTGTCTGCCCCAGTTGCACGTCTCCCAGATCGACCTTTTCCTTGTCGACTTTCAAACTGGGTGCGCCATGAACGTCGACGACAGCCAGGGTCTGCGGATTCTGATTTCCTCGCAGGAGGAGAAAACCTGCTCCCACCAGGAATACCCCTCCAAGCGCGAGAAATAGCCATATGCGTTGTGCACGACGGCGCTTCCTCCCCAAATTTCGTTTCGCTTCGAATTTCTTGAAGCTCATCTAGATCTCCTAACGATAAAAAGTTTCTCAAGCGAAATTCTATCCCGCTGTCTGGGTCATGCATATAGGCAGAATTGCCTAATTAGTGCGGACCATATTGCTCTCATCTTTGCAAAACGGATGGTAAGCAATTTGGTAGAGAATTGGTAAGCAAGAGAAGAATATTAGTCGATATGGGTTGCAGTAAGGTTGCAGTAAAAAAAGAGGCCTCTTGTCAAAGAGGCTTCTTGTATCCCAAAAACTGGGGGTCATGGAAATGAAACCACTATATTTAGGGGTGCCTGATGGGGGTCGAACCCACAACAACCTGATCCACAGTCAGGGACTCTGCCATTGAGCTACAGGCACCACGAGCGGGCGAGATTATACCACCGGCATTATTGGCTTTCAAGGATTTTATTTATCGATTCGCTAACCTTGCTTCGGTCGATAGTTTCCTGAGTTCCATTTGACAGGTTTTTAACCGTGACTTTTCCAGTGTTAGCCTCGTCCGGACCGATTACAAGCACCACGCGCATGCCCATGCGGTCGGCGTACTTGAACTGCTTGGGCAGTTTGGCCGCCTCCGGGTAGCAGACCACTTTTAAACCATTCAGGCGCATGTCCGCGGCCAGGGAGATTGACTCCATTAAAAGTTCTGGAGAAAAAACAGTCACAAGAACTGGGGCAGGGGAGATTGGGAGCTTAGGCAGGAGCATCAATTCCTGCAAAATCAAGCTGATGACAACATCGCCCATCGCAAATCCAACAGCAGGGAGTGGTTCGCCTCCCACGTCGCGCAGCAGGTTGTCGTATCTCCCGCCCCCCAAAATCGAACGGCGAACACCGCCGGAAATATCAAATGCTTCAAAGACTGTACCAGTGTAATAAAGCAGGCCTCGCATGATGTTGGGATCGTACTTCACATATTCAAGAAACCCCAGTGTTTCCAATGTTTTAAACAACCTGGTAAGTTCCTCGGAATTGCGCCAGCGCTCTCTATCCTCGAGGATTGATTTCAGTCCCTCAAGTTGACTTGCGCTTAGCCCAATCTCAACGGCGTTTGTCTCCCATGCTTCTGCGTTCATTTTTTCACGCCGGTCCACCAGCCCGGATACATCAGCTTTTTTTTCGGGTTTGATTCCCAATTTGTCGAACTCGGTGTCCATTAATCCCCGGTTGTTTACATAGATCTGGGCTTGTGCTGGCGTAAGTCCAACCGCCTTGAGGAAAGCAGCGGCTATAGCCACCATTTCAGCATCGGCTTCTGCCCCATTCGCCCCCAGCATATCTATGTTCCATTGGAAAAATTCCCGCGAACGGCCGCGGCCAGGTCTCTCATATCGCCAGAATGGTCCAAAAGACCACCAGCGCACCGGGAAAACCAGCTCGTTTTGCCTGGCGGCGATCATCCTCGCAAGTGAAGGTGTCAATTCCGGGCGAAGGGTGATTTCATCTCCTCCCCGGTCGGTGAATACGTATGATTGCTTTTTGACAAGTTCTTCGCCCGATTTTGCCGCATATAGGTCAAGCGTCTCGAGGAAAGGCGCGTCCCATTCCTGGTAACCGAAAGATTCCGAAACTGCTCTCACTGTGGAATATAGCCAGTTGCGCAGGGCCATTTGTTCGGGGTAGAAATCGCGTGTCCCTTTGACAGGAGGGATGATTCTCTTCATGGACTTACTCCGCTGAACTTTAAACTTTTTTGATAAATATTTTGTGCTCGGATTTTAGCATAATTCCGTTCCAACTCGAGGGTAACAATTCGCTGATAGAATATAAAGAACTCACTTGCACTTATTGTGAAATTTGGTACAATCAATCGAAAAACTTATATCAAATGAAGGAAAGGAGAGAGGATGACGGATTCTCTGGATTTAAAAATAGCGCTTCAAATGATACCCTGGTTCAACAGCCTTACGCCTGAACATTTTAATAAAACTGCTGAACTGACCCATTTGCGCCATGCAAAGGCGGGAGATATCTTTTTCCGGGAAGGCGATAAGCAGGATTATGTCTACATCGTACTGGATGGACGTGTTTCCTTGGAAATATTTGTTCCCCATCATGGCAAGGTCCGTTTTTACACGGCTGAACCTTTCGATGTTTTTGGTTGGTCAAGCGTCACCCCTGGTATGCGCCAGCGGACGGCTGGTGCCATGGCTGTGCTGGATAGTACCGTCGCCTGCATTGATGCAGAGGGCCTGCGCAACTTTGCAGAAATTGACCACGACTTTGGCTACCTGTTAATGCGCAGGCTGGCCAATGTCGTTGCAAGCCGTCTAATGGTGACTCGGCTGCAATTGATTGACATGTTCGCTGGCCCGTCGGAGCCAATTAATGACTGATAAAACTCTTTTCATTGGAAGCACCGTCGCACTTCCAAAGCCGGAACTTGACCTTCTGCTTGCGGACTTGCGCAAGAACGATTACCAGACCGTCGGCCCTCACATGCAGGACGAATCCATCGTTTATACAAAAATTGAAGGCTTGAAGGATTTACCCCGCGGCATCCTGAGTGAGCAAAATCCCGCTTCTTACCGAATGCTCCAAACCGACAAGGATCGCTATTTCGACTTCATACCTGCTAATCAATCCTGGAAACAGTTCCTTTTTCCGCCTCGCCATACCCTGTTCTCTGCAAGTAAAGAGGGCAAATGGCAGCTCAAGGAGAATGACGAACCAGCACCCCGTTATGCACTGATCGGTGTCCGTGCATGCGAACTCGCTGCCATCAACATTCAGGACAAAATCTTCCTGAGGGAGGATTTCAGCGACCCCATTTACCGCTCCCGCCGTGAGGGCTTGTTTATCATGGCAGTAAATTGCCTCGATCCGGATGCCACCTGCTTTTGTGTATCGATGGGCACTGGTCCGCGCCATACCGCCGGGTTTGATTTATGTTTGACCGAATTGGACGAAGTATTTTTAGTGGAGGTCGGTTCGGAGTTGGGTCGCTCAATGCTCGCTGAGCGGACCTATGACCTTCCGTCGGCCTTCGTGCAGAATGCTGCCAACCAGGCCATGGATCGGGCAACCAGATCGATGGGACGAACCATGGATACCCGCGACTTGCCCGAACTGTTGACCACCCACTTGGATGCTGATCGGTGGAATGTTGTCAGCAAACGCTGCCTTTCATGCACGAATTGCACCCTCGTGTGCCCTACCTGCTTCTGCTGGGACGCAGTTGATCAGGCGGATATTCTTGGCAAGTCCACTCGCCGCGAACGAGTCTGGGATTCTTGTTTCAATCCTAATTACTCCTTTGTCGTTGGGGGAAATACCCGTCCAAATATTCGCTCGCGTTATCGCCAGTGGCTCACCCATAAACTGGGCACCTGGAAAGCTCAATTCGATGTCCTCGGTTGCGTGGGTTGTGGGCGCTGCATAACCTGGTGTCCGGCGGGGATTGATATCACTGAGGAAGTAGCTGCCATTCGGGCGGAGGTGAATTCATGACAACCACCCTGATCGACACCGCCGCTCATAGTGCAGGTCATAATGATAAATTGCTCTTGCCTCATTGGGCTGAAATTGTAAAAATAATCCCAGAAGCCGAGGGAGTTTCCACCTTCCACTTCAGGTTTACTGATCCCACTGTTCAGAATCGCTATCGTTTCGAGCCGGGTCAGTTTAACATGCTATATGTCCCGGGTTACGGTGAAGCTGCCATCTCGATGAGTTCCGACCTGGAAACTGCCGGTGGACTGCTGGTCCATACCATTCGCCATATCGGCAATGTGACCCGGGCCACCAGCCGTCTTAAAGTCGGGGATGTGGTCGGGATCCGCGGACCCTTCGGCACATCGTGGCCTCTGGAAGCCATTGAGGGGATGGACGTGGTTATCGCCTGTGGTGGCATCGGTTTGCCTCCCCTGCGTGGTGCCATTTACAGGATTATCCGCAACCGCGCCAGGTACGGGAAAATCACCCTGCTCTATGGGGCGCGCATGCCCAAAGACCTGATGTTCCCTGCCGAGTATGAGGCCTGGCAAAAAGCAGACATTGACATGCAGGTGACCGTGGACCGCGGTGATGATACCTGGACCGGGCGCGTGGGCGTTGTCCCGATGTGGTTTTACCACTTCCGGGTGGACCCTCACAAGACTGCCGTCCTTACCTGTGGTCCCGAAATAATGATGCGCTTTGTCATTTATGAAGCCCTAGCCCGCCGCATCCCCTCCGACCAGATTTACGTCTCGCTCGAACGCAATATGAAATGCGGTCAGGGTGCCTGTGGACATTGCCAGCAGGGTCCATATTTTATTTGCAAAGATGGCCCTGTTTTTCCGTTCAAGGCGCTTGAAAATATATTTAACGTGGAGGAATATTAATGACTCTTTCTCCAAAATCCAGCTTGAAGCCAAAAGTGGCTGTTTACAAATTCTCTTCATGCGACGGGTGCCAGCTCTCCATCCTTAACATGGAGGACGAACTGCTCGACATTGCTTCAGCTGTTGATATTTCTTACTTTCTCGAAGCCACTCGCACCGTAAAACCGGGTCCTTACGATGTGGGCATCGTCGAAGGTTCTATTACCACTCCCCATGAAGTTGACCGGATTAAGGAAGTTCGCGCTGAATGCAAATACCTGATTGCCCTAGGCACTTGTGCCACTGCGGGAGGCATCCAGGCGCTGCGCAATTTTTCCAGAGTGGACGATTACATCAAGACCGTCTATGCTCACCCGGAATTCATCCACACCCTCGAGACGTCCACTTCCATTGCAAACAACGTCCCTGTGGATTTGGAAATCTGGGGCTGCCCCGTAAATAAGGGCACGGTTCTTGAAGTTCTGGCTGCCTTACTCCAGAACCGCAGGCCTAATTTTCCACCCAGCCCGGTCTGTGTGGAATGCAAACGGCGCAGTATTATCTGCGTCGCCGTTGCCCAGGGCATCCCCTGCCTCGGGCCGGTGGTTCACGGCGGATGCGGCGCGCTGTGTCCGGCAAATGGACGGGGTTGTTATGGCTGCTTCGGTCCCTCCAGTGCAGGAAATTTCAATTCATTGGTTAATACCATGGTTCCACTCGACCGCTATCCCAATGAGACGGCAAACCTGCTGCGTAGTTTCAGCAGCAACTCCCCTGCATTCCGTGCAGCGGCGGACGCCGCTCTGAAGATTGCCTCAACCAAGGAGGCCAAATGAAAACGATTGAAGTTTCCGCCCTGGCACGCGTTGAAGGCGAAGGCGGTCTATATATTGGTGTAAAAGATAACCAGGTTGTTGAGATCCGCCTGGATATTTACGAGCCCCCCCGGTTCTTTGAAGGCTTCCTGGTTGGGCGCTTTCTTCAGGAAGTGCCTGATATTACCGCCCGGATCTGCGGCATTTGCCCGGTGGCATACCAGATGAGTTCTGTAGCCGCCCTCGAAAAAGCCCTCGGAGTGGAGGTTGGTCCTCAGACCTATGCTCTCCGTCGTTTGATGTATTGCGGAGAGTATATCGAGAGTCATGCCTTGCATATCTACCTGTTGCAGGCTCCTGATTTGCTCGGTCAGCCCTCTGCCCTCGATCTGGCAGCAATTGCTCCTGATGTGGTCAGGAATGCCCTGCGCATGAAGAAGATCGGGAACGAGATCTTGAAAGCCATTGGTGGGCGCAGCGTCCACCCGGTAAACGCCTGCGTGGGAGGTTTCTACCGCTGGCCCGATGCCTCCTCTCTTAAGGCCCTTCTGCCTGAATTGGAATGGGGTTTGGAAGCGGCTAAAGAGACTGTCCGCTGGTCATTGACCCTGCCTTACCCGGATTTGGAGATTGACTACGAGTTCGTTGCCATCCACCATCCTGAAGAATACGGTGTCATGCGAGGTGACGTGATTTCGTCGACTGGTAAAAAGACCTCGGTGGCGGATTATGAGATGCGTTACTTCGAGGAACATGTCCAGCGTTCGAACGCTCTCCATGGTCACACGGCGAACGGTGGTACTTACCTGGTGGGACCTTTGGCCCGCCTGAACATGAATCATGCCCAGTTGCTCCCTGCAGCCCAGGCAGCCTTGAGCGAAGCGAAACTAAATTTGCCGCTTAAGAACCCATATAAATCACTCATTGCCCGTGCCATCGAGTTGGTGAATTTCTATGAAGAAGCCATCCAGTTGATAAATAATTACCTTCCCGCAGGTCCGGCGCACGCTGCTCTTGTCCTCAAGGCTGGCGAAGGCTGTGGAATGAGTGAGGCCCCCCGCGGCCTGCTCTATCACCGCTACAAGAT
>JADGQC010000154.1 GCA_017882125.1 Anaerolineales bacterium | reverse complement strand
CGCACTTCGCCGTTTCCTCCGGGGAAGTTGATATGGGCGGGCGTATCTACCAGCTTAAGCGGGTAGGTCTCCGCCAGCCTGCCGGAAGGGTTGACCTTTCCATAAAGCACATCGGCAATTGCCCCACCACCGGCCTGTCCCATCATCCAAGCCTCGAGGACGGCAGCCGTGCCGTCTATCCATTCTCTCATCACCACCGGAGCGCCATTATTAAGGATGACGACGGTCCTGGGCTGGAGGGCGGTCACGGCCTTGATTAACGCAACCTGCTGCGGGGTCAGGTCGAGGTCAGCCCGGTCATAACCCTCTGACTCCTTGGAATCCGGCAAGGCAAGATAAAGCAAGGCCACGTCGGCGGAGCGGGCGTTTTTAACTGCCGCGTCGATGAGCGACTGGTCGAAAGCAGTGCCCGCCGGATACCCCTCGGCGTAGGTCAGCTCGCTATCCCCGGCTAATTTTTGAAGTTCAATAAACGGGCTATCCACCTGAGTTGGGTTGATGTGCGAGCTGCCTCCGCCTTGGAAGTGCGCCTCTTCGGCAGCGCGACCGATGACGGCTATGCGCTGCTGCCCCTTCAAAGGCAGAATCCCGTTATTCTTGAGCAGGACCATGCCTTCTGCAGCAATCCGGCGCGCCAGGGCGTGATGCATTGCGGTGTCAAACGATCCGCCTTTGGCTGTCTCGGCAGCCTTGAATACGATTCTTAGAATCCGGCGCACCGATTCGTCCAGAACAGATTCGTCCAGCGCGCCGGAGCGGACGGCTTCCACAATCGCCCTTACCCGCCGTTCCCTCGGGCCGGGCATTTCCAAATCCAGGCCGCCTTTCATGGAGGCGACCCGGTCGTGTACGGCACCCCAGTCAGAAACGACGAAGCCTTCGAAGCCCCATTCATCCTTGAGGATATCCACCAGCAGCCTGTGATTCTCGGAGCAGTGGGTACCATTGAGCTTGTTGTAGGCGCACATCACCGTCCAGGGCTTGGCTTTTTTGACGGCGGTCTCGAAGGCAGGTAGGTAAATCTCCCGCAGGGTACGTTCATCCACTTCGGAGCTGATGCTGAGGCGCTGGTACTCCTGATTGTTGACAACGAAATGCTTGAGGGAAGTACCCACGCCTTTGCTTTGCACGCCGGTGATGAAGCTGGCGGCCATCTGCCCGGCGAGGTAGGGGTCTTCGGAGTAATACTCAAAATTGCGCCCGCCCAGGGGAGTACGCTTCATATTGGCCCCGGGGCCGAGGACTACGTCAACCTTCAGGGCGATGCACTCCTCTGCCAGTGCCTGCCCCATAGCGTAGATCAAATCCACATCCCAGGTGGAGGCCATGCAGGAGGCGGTCGGGAAGCAAGTGGCGGGCAGGCTTGTCGCGACCAGGTCATTTACATCTGCCACACGGCGCACGCCGTGCGGACCATCCGAAACGGTCAATTCCGGCAGGCCCAAGCGTTCGACGGGAGTCGTCGTCCAGGGACTCGCCCCGGTACACAGGGCGGCTTTTTCTTCCAGCGTCATTTTTTTATTCAGGTCGTTAATTTTAGTCATGGCTCACACCTTTCTGGCAGCCTGGTCTACAGGCAGGAGATAAATTCCGATATCGGCTATTGGATGTGTCAAGTGGCATTTTGGAAATTCAAGGTGTTCAACCTGCAGCACTGTGTGAATAAGAGTCGTAGACGGAGCGAAGTCGAAATGCTTTTTGCGCCCGGCTCAGAGTCCAACCGGCAGGCATCGGGCAGGAAACCCGGACTGTCCGACCAGGAGGCAGATCAAAATAGTTATCGCTAAAGACGATGTCGGCGCCCGTCAAAGAGATTTCCACCAGGAGCGCCAGAGAGCGGGAAGTTAGTCCGACAATCAATTGGTCCTTCTCGCTGCGCAGATCCACGGTTACGGCTGGGTCGGCCAGGGATAAGTACTTGATCGGGGCGAAGCCGGCCGTTTGCCGGGCTACAAACCTTTCCCCCTGCCATAGTTCAGCAATGAAAACCAGCAAACGGATGTTGTCTTCCGAGATGCGGTCGGCAAAGTTCAACTTGCACACCTGGGTTGCAGCCTGCGGGGCAGCTTTGACCGGTGCCTGTCCCGAGGTCAGAACATCGCCGGCGAGTGTTTCCAGCGACCAGCGTACGCTCCCCTCCCAGGGCGCAAGCAGGTCATTGGAAACATAAACTCCCTGTTCGGGCGGCTTATCTTCGATGGAAAGCATCAGCGGCGCATAAAAGCGGCGTGCGGCGTAGTGCAGCGCCTTCCAACGCCCGAAGTAGTCCAGGCTGGACCAGGAGGCCACCGGCCAGCAGTCATTGAGCTGCCAGTAGAGGGTCCCGGCAACGCGATCGGGATGTCGCCGCCAGTGTTCCACGCCGTAACGAATACCTTCGGCCAGGAGCACCATGCTCAGGTAGACCAGCGAAGAAAAATCTTTGGGCAGCCGGAATGTGTCCAGCATCTGCCCGACCATCAGGGAGTTTCCACTGGCATTCTTCTGGTGCTGCTCCATAATGTAGGAGGTCATGTTCCAATCTGCCTCGTCGGCGTAGGTGCGGATAGTCGCCAGCGGCGGAAGCGCCTGGAAACCGAACTCGCTCATGAAACGTGGGTATTGGTCGCGATACGAGGTAAAGGGTTTCCGCCCGTGCCAAACGTCCCAATAATGAGAGTCTCCCTGGCGCTGGCCATTCGGATTTTCAAATGGGGTATTGGAGGATGGCGAGCTGGGCCAATAGGAGTGATCCGGATCCTCGGCCTGGCACCATTCGGGCAGCGTGTGGTGGAAAAACCGGTCGTAGGCAACCTTCAATTCCTCCAGCTCGGGCTGTTTCCAATTCCACTCCACCCAGCCCTCTTCCATCTCATTGTTGCCGCACCATAGCGCCAAGCTGGTGCGGTGGCGCAAGCGGCGGACATTCTCGACCACCTCTGCACGGACGTTTTCCAGGAAGCCGGGGGCATTCAAAGGGTAAATACTGCAAGAGAAGATGAACTCCTGCCAGACCAGGATGCCATAACGATCGCAGAGATCGTAAAAGCGCTCTTCTTCAGAGAATCCACCGCCCCAGGCGCGCAGCATGTTCTGGTGCGTCTCGGCAGCAGAATGGATCAGCCCTTCCAGGTGTTCGCCAGTTATCCGGGTGGGGAAGGAGTCAGCCGGAGCCCAGTTGGAGCCCTTGACAAAGATCGGGATACCGTTGACTACAAAGACAAAGGAGCGTCCACACTGGTCTTCTTGCTGGCGCAATTCAATCGTGCGCAGCCCAAGTTGGTAAGATCGCAGATCCAGAAGGCCTGACCCGGAAGAATCGCCCGACTCGAGGGATACTTCCACCTGATAAAGTGGCTGCTTGCCGTAGCCATTGGGCCACCAAAGCTCAGGTTTGGGGATCGGCACTTTCACAATCACCTCATCCTGACCGGGTATGGCAACTTCTTTTTCGATGATCCCACCATCCGGTGTCGTGATAAGTACTATCGCCGAGAGCAGCGTCTCATCCCAGCGTTGGACAGAAACCTGGACCTCGATCGCCACCTGTCCATTGGCATGGTCCTGACGCAGGTGAATTTTAGAAAGGCGCGCCCCGCTGTACCCCTCCAAACGGATGTCCTTCCAGACGCCGATCGGGGGAAGCTGTGGACCCCAATCCCATCCGAACTGATATGGTGCCTTGCGCAGGTGTGGCCCGCCGGGGATCGCCTGAGGGACACCCGGCAGAGGACGAATGGCTTGCATTTCCGTCGCGTATTTCACCGGTGAAGAGAAGATGATCGTTAAGTCGTTGGCACCCTTTGCATTTAATAATGGTTTGATCTCCCATTGATACCGGCGGAACATGTTCTCCGTGTGACCAAGTTCATGGCCGTTGAGGACAACAACCGCCAGGGTGTCCAACCCGTCGCAAACCAGAAAAACCTTTTCCTCGGAAAGCAACTCGTCCGTGCAGCCAAAACTAGTCCGGTACACGTATATGGGCTTCACGCAAAGCCGATAAGGCGCCGGTTGCCATAACGTCATTAGCCGCGAACAATGCATCCGGTTTATAAGGAATCAGCAGCCGCATAGCAGTGTACCCACCTGCTTCCGTCCAATCCCCCTCCGCGACGAGTTCAGGCAGGAACGGTTGATTGCGGTCACTTAGGGCTTTCAAGTAACCTTGATAACGATCGTAACTGGCGAACTGGTTCTGAGGACCGGTGATCGTGGCAATCCGTTTGCGGCCCAGGCGCATCAGGTGTTGGGTCGCTTCCCGGGCTGCCCGGACGTTGTCCACATCGATATAGTTCACGTCCAGGGTCGGGTGACGGCCCATCAATATAAATGGCATATTACTTTCATGCAACGACTTAATGATCGGGTCGTCCATTAATGTCG
This sequence comes from Anaerolineales bacterium, assembly GCA_017882125.1. Lineage (GTDB taxonomy): Bacteria > Chloroflexota > Anaerolineae > Anaerolineales > Villigracilaceae > UBA877. The sequence goes on along the minus strand of JADGQC010000154.1, from coordinate 2,238 downwards.
AGGATACGATCACCCCATCCGCCAGACCGTTATGCAATATTTGGCCGATGGTTCGAAGCTCGTATTCCGGTTCTGCCAGCCAGAGCATGACGGAATGATTATGGGCATTACACGCCCCAGAAATGCCTAGAATCAGGAGGGGGAAATAAGGGTCCATGAAGATAAATGCTACGCGGGCAGGAATGACCAGCCCGATGATATTCGTTCGTCCTGCTGCCAAGCCCCTGGCCGCCAGGTTGGGTTGAAAATTGATCTTCTGGATGACTTGCAAAACCTTCTTGCGTGTTTCCACTTTGACATTGGTATCAGCATTAATCACCCGCGAAACAGTCGACCGGGAGACACCGCTGAGGCGTGCAATATCATCGAGGGTGAGTGGCATAAGTGTTTTCGGACCCGCTCTCAAAACTTGTTTTCAAATCACTCAAAGTACTGGTTTTTTTTAGGTTCAAGTATATGATAGCAACCTAATATAATTAACGTTCTGATTGGTAGCGCTCCCACAACCTATCGGCAAATCCGTTAAATTATCACTGTTTCGCCAGTTTCTTACTGTATTTAGCGCTATAATGGGAGCGCTACCAACATAACACTTATTATACAGTCTTTTTTGCTGCGAGTCAACTACTTTGTGAGAATTAGCACAGTAAAGATTCCCATAAAACAAAGTATCATCAAAGTAAAATACTGACGAAGGAGTTATTCTTTACGACTTACCCTCCCCCGCCAAACATCCCCTGGGAAGAACGGCCTGCAGGTTTTTCTGATGTGGTCTGGCGTTACAGCGCCAACCCGATCATTCCCCGCAACCTGATCCTCTCCTCGAACAGCATTTTCAATAGCGCGGTTGTACCCTTCCAGAATGGTTTTGCAGGAGTTTTCCGCTGTGACAACAAAAGCGCGACATGAACTTGAATCGCGGCTTCAGTAAAAATGGCATCAGTTGGGAACTGGAAAATAACCCCATTGAATGGCTGTGCAATGACCCCGAAATTGGCTTGTTCCAATACCGCTATGACCCTCTTACACTGACTGGAGGACCGCTATTATGTGACTTGCTGCAATGGCTATCACGGCCCGACCATCGGTATCGGTTACACCTTCGACTTTGAAAAATTCCAATTCCTCGAGAATACTCTTTTACCATTCAACTGCAATGGCGTACTCTTACCCCGGAAAATCAATGGCAAATATTTAATGCTTAGTCGTCCCAGCGACAATGGTCATACTGCTTTTGGGGATTTCTACCTGAGCCAGAGCCCGGACCTGATCCATTGGGGAGAGCACCGCTTCGTGATGGGCGTCAAAGGCGGCTGGCAAAGCACAAAGATTGGAGCTGGTCCGATACCCATCGAAACTCCCGAGGGCTGGCTGTTGTTCTATCACGGGGTGCTGACTTCATGCAATGGATTCGTCTATAGTTTTGGCGCGTCCCTTCTCGATTTGGAACAGCCCTGGAAAGTGCTCTATCTCGGCGGTTCCTATCTGCTTTCCCCTCAAACTTATTATGAGTGTATTGGAGATGTTCCCAATGTGGTCTTCCCATGCTCTACGCTCTACGATCAACCTACCGGCCGGATTGCCATCTACTATGGCGAAGCCGATACGGTAACCGCATTGGCGTTCGCCAAAATGAACGAAGTGCTTGAATTTGTGAAAAGCACTTCAGAACTATAGGTTCCCCCCAAACCGGCTGGGGCGCGAGTGCCTGGATGACCGCATGCCAAGTTCCCGGGAGAAACTGACCGGGTGGATTATCTTAATGTTATTTCATGCAGCAAGCGCTTACTAAGCGAAATCTTGTTCCCGCCTCATTCCATCCTCAGGCTTTTAACCAGAAACGCATAAATATCAGCCAACTCTTCGATGAGAATGGCGGTCGGTTTCCCGGCTCCATGACCAGCCCGGGTCTGGATTCGGATCAAGATCGGCGCGTCGCCTGCCTGGCAGGCTTGCAGGCGCGCGGCAAATTTGAACGAATGCCCGGGTACCACACGGTCATCGTGATCGCCGGTCGTAATCAGCGTGGGCGGATAATTTATTCCGGGTTTGAGATTGTGATAGGGTGAATAAGCGTAAAGGGTCTTGAATTCGTCTGGTTTGTCTGAGCAGCCATAATCACTGACCCAGGCCCAGCCGATGGTGAATTTATGGAAACGCAGCATATCCATCACACCCACGATCGGCAGGCAGGCTCCAAACAGGTCCGGGCGCTGTATCATGCACGCGCCGACCAAT
>JADGQC010000153.1 GCA_017882125.1 Anaerolineales bacterium | reverse complement strand
GGCAGGTGACCGATGCCGCTGACCTGGCTCCGGATGCCACTCCCCCCATGGTCATTTCGACCATCGATAAGTTGAGCCTGGCCGCCGCTTACCGCGGTGAAGCCCTCCCGCTCACCGAGGTGGCTGACTGGGATCATGCCACCACCACCAACTGGCTCACCTGGCTCGTCTACCGCCAGATGCCCATCCTGCGCCAGGAAATCATCCTGTGGGTACGCTCAGACCTGATGCTCGACAGCCAGGGTCTTCCCTCCACCACCACCCCTTGATCGAAAACCTTTGATCCCCATGCCGATCCCAAGCATTATCGCCATTGACGGTCCTGCAGCCTCGGGTAAGTCCACCCTGGGTCGGCGGCTGGCCGATTCTTTGAGTTACCTGTTCTTCGATACCGGCGTGATGTACCGGGCGGTCACGTGGGGCTCCCTGCAGCATGGCCTGGAAATAAGCGATGAAGCCGCAGTCACCAGTCTCGCTGAGACTGCCCAGATCGACGTCCGCCCTCCTTCGAAGGAAGATGGGCGTGCCTGTGACGTGCTGCTCGACGGCGTGGATATCACCTGGGAGACGCGTCGCGCCGATGTGGAAGCCAATGTATCCCCGGTGTCGGCCTACCGGGACGTGCGCAAGGCTTTGGCATCCCAGCAGCGCCGGATCGGTCTGCGCGGCCGGGTGGTCATGGTGGGACGCGACATTGGCACAGTGGTCCTGCCCGAAGCCGACCTGAAGATCTACCTGGATGCTTCCGCCCCGGAACGCGCCAGTCGGCGCTACAAGGAAATCCTCCAGCGCGGCGGGCAGGCTGACTACGACCAAGTCCTCGCCGGGGTCCGCAGCCGCGACGAGATCGACTCAAACCGGGCTTTCTCCCCTCTGCGCGCCGCTGAGGATGCCGTCATCATCGACTCGGACAAATTGAGTGCAGAAGAAGTTTTTGCCAAAGTGGAGGCCTTATGCCGGTGAAAGCCTATCGCCCTGCCTGGTGGCGGGTTTGGTTGGCGCGCCCCTTCGTGCGGGTGGTCTTGCGGGCGGTTTTCTGGATGCTTGCCCCGGTCAGGATCACGGGGCAGGGCAACGTTCCCAGGGGCACACCTTATATCGTTGCCATCAACCACGTCTCTCTCTTCGATCCGCCCTTTGTCGGCGTTTTCTTTCCGAAGGCGGTGGAAGCCATGGGAGCTGCCGAAGTGTGGGATCGTCCCGGGCAGAATATCCTGGCGCGCTTGTGGGGCGGCATCCCCGTCCATCGTGGCGATTATGACCGGGCCATGTTCGATACCGTGCTGGCAGTCCTGCGCTCCGGGTACTCCCTGTTGATCGCCCCTGAAGGCGGGCGCTCCCACACCCCTGGGCTGCGCACCGCCAAGCTGGGGGTCGCCTACCTTGCCGAGCAGTCCGGCATGCCGGTCGTCCCGGTTGCCATTGTCGGGACCACGGACGATTTCTGGAAAAAGGCTGTCAAAGGCAAGCGTCCCAGGCTGGAAATGCATATCGGCAAGCCGATCGATTTGCCCCCCGTGGAAGGAAAAGGCGCAGAGCGTCGTGCTTCCCGCCAGGCCAATGCCGACCTGGTCATGCGCCATTTGGCTGGATTATTGCCTGAGGACTATCGCGGTGTCTATTCCGCCAGTGCCATCTTCCCCGACCCCCAAGCCGGTTAGCAAAATCTGGCAGCCCGATCTCACCCGCCTGCCGCGCCTGACTGCTGCGCGGCGTTTTTTTCGGTGGATTTTCAGGCTCAAGTGCCGCCTGGTCGTCTTTGTCTGTACCAAAACCACGGTCCTTGGATTGGAGAATTATCCCCGCCGCGGCCCGGCGCTGGTGGTCATCAACCACCTGGGTGACCCGGATGCGGTCCTGGTGGTGGCAGCCCTGCCGTATTTCCCCGAAGTATTTGTAAAAATCGAGTTGCGTGACATTCCCCTGCTCCGCTGGCTGGGCGACCGGCTGGGTGTCATCTGGGTCCACCGCGGCCGGCCGGACCGGCGCGCCATATCCGCCGCATTGGAAGCTTTCCGCGCTGGACGGATGGTTCTCATTGCCCCGGAAGGACGCGAGTCTCTAACGGGTTCCCTTGAGGCAGGCACGGAGGGGTCAGCCTTCCTGGCGCTCGAGGCGGGTGTGCCCGTGGTACCGGTCACGCTGACAGGCAGCGAAGGCCGCCGTATCGAAGCCAACCTGAAAAGGTTTCGCCGCAGCCCGGTGACCGTGACCATCGGCAAACCATTCAATTTGCCCTTTAAAAAGAAGGACCCCGGTGCCCTGCAGGAGGGCACGCGGGTGATCATGGAATCCCTCGCCCGCCAGCTTCCCCCGGAGTTCCGCGGAGTCTATGCCTATGTAAAAGAATAATTAGTTGCCGCCGAGGCGATGATTTGCCATTTCCCATTTACAGGTTGTTTACCTCGCAATCGCCTGGAACTCATGAGAAGACCTCATCAGGGTGGCACATTCGCAATGAATATGTAAAAGGTGGGGGAGAGACATGGTTTGAAGGAATCAATGCGTCTATTCCATTTTGAATAATTAATTCCACTGGGGGTACTTGACTTTTGACCAAAAAACTGTAATATATCAAATAAGGATATATCATTAGATGATGTATTGGAGACCCGCAATGGATACTGCGAATTCAAGGGATATTTCACCTTTATCGGAGACAACGCTTTATATTCTCGTTAGTCTTACACACGGCCCCCTGCATGGTTATGCCATTGCCAAGGAAGTACAAGCCTTGAGTAAGAACCACGTCATTCTTAGTGTCAGCACGCTGTATACCACCCTCAAACGCTTGCTGGAGGATGGCTGGATCGCGCGGGTGGGTGAGGACCCCGACCCGGATGACGGTGGTCGTCCGCGCAAGGTCTACACCCTGACCGAGCGCGGCGAATTCATCATCGGAGCGGAAAAGAAACGGCTGCGAGCCTTGTTGACGCTTGTCCAGACCCGGACAGTGAGGGAGGAAAAATGACCGCCTCGATCCAGGGCGTTGCGAAGATTTACGGGATATTGCTGCGTCTTTTTCCGCGCGATTTCCGCAACGAATTCAGGGAGGAAATGGAATATGTATTCACAGCCAACCTCGAAGAGGCATCGAAAACTGGCGTAGCTTTGGTCGTGCGCGCCTGCTTTTTCGAACTGTTTGACCTCCCGGGAAACCTGCTTGTTGAACACCTGTCCAACTTGCGAAAGGGGAACGTCATGAAAACTAAACCATTTGAAGTCAGCCGGTCCAGGGTTGTATTGATGGCGGCTTTGGGCATGATGGCGGGCTGGTTATTGATTAATTGGGTATTGGTTAGCTGGGTATATCACCAAAATTTTTGGAATTCATATGAAATTAAAACGTGGATGATATACGGGGCGGAAGCAATCCATTTTACCCTGCCTGTCATTTTATGCGGACTGATGCTGGGGATCGCCGCGGGCCTCGGGCGCCGTGCTTTCCTGCGGATCGGTTTATGCACGGCTGCGGGAGGCATCCTTGGCTTCCTGGTTAATATACCTGTCTATAATGTCGTTTTGAACATTTATTTAAGGACGGCATATTTACCTTCGATTAAAACAAAGTGGATATATTTACTCTGCGAGCTTGCTGTTGCGTGTATCTATGGCTTTTTCAGCGGCGCCGGGTTGGGCTTCGCTTTTGGCGGCTGGAAAAACGGTTTGAAATTTGGATTGATCGGTCTGGTTGCCATTGCAGTTGGCCTCCTGGCTGGACATTTCGTTTTTAGCTCGGGCTTGGTCTACAAGATGCCCCTGCGCATAATTGGACCATCGTATATTGTATATGGTCTCCAGGGGGTATTAGCCGGCGGGATCCTGGGCTGGTTTTTCGGAAAAGAAAGACAGCCCGAAGCTGCCCCGGTTTTGGGAAAGAGTAATGCTTGATATTAACACCAGCGACCCGTGGATTGTATTACCTTTGTGATGTTGCTATACTGGTTTAAGCTTTTGGTCATTTCTGCATGCAGCCCATAAACTATTCACCTCCCGTAGGGCTGCCATCTCTGATCGGCAATATATTTTTATGAAACCAAATGTTCCCTTGATCTCCAGCCTTCGCAAACCATTCAGATCATTATTATTATTGATCCTGTTCGGGTTGATCTCCTTTGGCTTCATGACCAAGGCCGTTGGGTATATTCTGATCCAGCGCGAGACCGGGGTCCTGGGCAGCTACTACCGCTCCATCGGCACCCTCGAAAATGTTAATGATTCCACCCATTGGTGGTGCAACCCGAGCAAATCAGCCTGCATAAATGTTAAAGATCCCCAGTCGGGGGATGTTTCAGCCGGGATCGCACTGATCCAGGCCAGCCCCTTGATCACTTATGGCGACCAGCGGGAGATCGTTTCGGGCGTCATGCCGCAAACTTATAATGAAAACCGGATCGATTCAAACGCTACTGTGATAATGGATGCACTTCCTCCGGAATATTGGCCCAATACCCACACGTATGATCTATGGTTCAGCGGTGATCTTATCGATAAAGAAGAAATTAAGACCTGGGCCAAACTGCCGGAAAATCAGAAAACGGTCGGTTATTATCTCAAATTTCATATCGATACCCTTTTAGCTGCCCACCCCGAGTATGCAAAGCAGGGCGATTCGGTCGCTCTCCTGTTTATTTTCGAAGGACGCGAAGCTGCTATCCCCTACATCCAGGCCATGCAGGTTGGTCAGAGATATTTTATCCGTGGCCGGGACGATCACAATCAAGCGATAGATCTATCCTGGGTTAACGCACACTACGCAACTCTTGAGATCAAGCCGCTGGATGATGGTCAGCTCTGGTATATCCCATTGGCGCAAGGAGCCAGCCTCGATCTCCGCGATCCCCTCTTGGCTCCCTTCAAGAACGAGATCGATGTGCTGAACGAAAACCTGCACACGCTGACCATCATCACCACCGCGGATCAGAGCGCCATGCCGAAGATGCAGGAGTCTTCCCGCTTTTATTACCTAGTCGAAGGACGCTGGCTGAACCACCAGGACGATCTCGCCGGAAACAAAGCCATCGTGCTGCCGGAGCCATTCGCCAACCTGCGCGGGTTTAAAGTGGGGGATGAGATCACTTTCACCTTCCGGCCGCTGACGGACACCTATTTTGGGTTAATCCGGGATGGCGTGGATTCACTCAACTGGAAAAGCTACCCAACCTACCAGGATACCTTCAAGATCGTCGGTTTATATAACGATACGAATAATTGGGCTTTTTCTGCCTACATTCCCACCTCCAGTTTGCGGCCCGGTTTTGCATCCGTCACTCAAAACCAATTTAGATACGAGGAATACAATTTTGTGCTCGACTCCTCGCGCCATGAAGCCGAGTTCCTTCAAACGTATAAAGATCCCCTCCAGGCGCTGGGCATCCGCCTGAATTTTCTCCCTAATAATGGTCCTGCCTTTTGGGCTGCGGTGGATCCCATCCGCCGCTCCTCCTCCGCGGACCTGCTGGTCTTTGGCCTGCTGATGGTCGTTGCCCTTATCCTGGCGGTCTTTCTTTACGTGCTGGCGCGCAAACGCGACTATGCGATCTTAAGAGCCCTGGGCGTCCCAAAAAAGCAGGCCAACGGGCAGCTGCTCCTGCCCCTGCTTCTGTTGGGCGGGCTCGGGATCCTCCTGGGTGGGCTTCCAGCCTGGAATTATGCATTAGCTCAGGCCAAAGCCTCCCTGTCCTCCCTGCCGATGCCCGCCGGGGTCTCTCCTTCGGCAGACCTCAGTCCCTTTTTCCTTGCCGGCTTGTGCGCAGCCATGTTCCTGCTTCTGGCATTGTTTTCCTGGCTGGGGGTGTTATTCCTGGCCCATAAGCCCGTCTTTGAACTGCTGCAAGGAGAGACTTCCCAAAACAAGGTAAATCAAAAGCGAAAAAGAACCAATGCAATAAGACAGCCCGTTCTTTCCTTATCTTCCAGCCTGCCCGGCACGCTTGATCTCCCTGGAAGCACACGACAGGGACCTGCTGCGAACCGGGTCGATCTCGCCTATCGCAGAAAATACACGCCTTCATCTTTGAGCCGGTATGTGCTACATCACGTCTTGCGTTCCAGGCTCAAATCCTTCCTGACCCTTTCCGTTGCCCTGGGATTCCTGCTTGCCGCGGCCTGGATCCGGCAGACCATGGAGCGCAGCCGGCTGGAAGTGGAGCGGCTTTACGACACCACCGTGGTGGAAGCCGATATTGTTCTCGCCGATCCTTCATCATCAGGCGGAGATATGCCAGGCGGAGGCACCGGCTTTGTCTACCTTAAGACCATCCAGAGCGTCCTGGACAGCGGCTTCGTGAAAAGCAGTGTGCTCGAGGCCGATACTGCCTGGGTCAAAATTAAAAATCTGGTTACCCGGGACGTCTTTCCCGGGAACTTCCCGGTCTATGCTTATGACAGCCCCGAGGCGTTCAATTCCGGCCTGGCAGATCCGGGTTCGCTCGTTTTTGCCTCAGGATGGGATATGGACCTCTTCGCTCAAGCACGGACGATCGCAGAGATCCGCAAAGACGGCCTGCCTGCGCTTTTCCCGGCCAGCATGCTGGAGCAGTTACAGCTTAATGTGGGTGACACGATTCAGATCACCGTCCAGTCCAGCAGTACCTACCCCTGTATCATCGTTGGGCAGTACTCGGGAGGCAGGTCTACCTCAAGTCATTCCAACATTATCCCCTGGAAAAATGGTG
>JADGQC010000152.1 GCA_017882125.1 Anaerolineales bacterium | reverse complement strand
GGACGGAACGGCAGGGTGACCAGCTTGAACTTCCGCTGGAGCTTAAAATGGCGCATGTCTCCTTCCACCAGCCGGACCCTGGAGCGGACTTCTTTGGGTTCGCTCTTGAGCCGCTCCCGGCAGATCGCCAGCATGTGCTTCGAAAGGTCCAGCCCGGTGATTTCCACGCCGGCACGTGCCGTGGGGATCAGCACCCTTCCCGTACCGCAGCCCACCTCCAGCACCTTACCTTCAGCCTGGGTGGCCGCTTCGACGAAAAAGCTCACATCCGCCCGGTTCTGGTACGGGACGATGTGATCATACAGTTCTGCGATCGCCGCATATTCGTCATTATTTTCGGGTTCGCTCATGGTGGCTACCTTAATCCCAGTCTCTGGTCCTTCTCCAGCAGTTGGATGGCTTCCCGGATGCGCCTCTGGCGGGTCTCTTCCCTCTTCGCCTGCGAGATCCAGCCGATGTAATTTCTTCGATGCGAAGGAGGCAGCCGGTTGAAGTTTTCCCAGGCTTTCGGGCTGGTCATCAATCCCGCTTTCAACCAGTCGGGCAGGGGCAGGGGTGTGCGTTTCGGACGCGGGCCCTCCGCTGCAGGCAGGTCGAAGTCCACGCTGGCAAGACCCGCCTCGGTCATGCGCCCTTCTTTCGCCAGTTTCGCCACCAGGTGCTTGTTCAATTCTGACCATTTGCTCCCGGCCCGGCGCGGGTTGAATTTACGGGCGTATTTCTCCTCGTCGATCTTCTGGATCAGGCTGTCGATCCATCCGAAGCATAAGGCCTCTTCGAGAGATTCCTGGTACGTTACGCACGCCTTGCCGGTTTCTTTTTTGTAGTAGACCAGCCAGACTTCTTTTTCAGTGGCGTGGTTATTTTCGAGCCATGCCCGCCACTCACCTCGGTTCACTGCGGTTGCGGTTTTGGTAATTTCCATCGTTGCCAGTATACAACAAATTTTTCAATTACTGGATGCTCCCTAAATATTGGTTCTTTTCCCGGGGCAGTATAATGGGTCAGTTCATCATTCCTTGTATTTCCGGAGACACATGATCCAGGCGCTCATCTTTGATTTTGACGGTCTCATTCTCGACACCGAAACACCCGAGGTTCAAATCTGGCAGGAACTTTATTCCCGCTACGGGCAGCAATTCCCGCTCGACGAATGGGTGCGCACTGTGGTGGGTTCCACCGTTTCCAATCTTGACCCGGTCGCACGGCTTGAAGAATTAATCGCTGCGCCGCTCGACCGCCTGGCCCTGCACGCGCAGGCACACCGCACCCGCCTGGATTGGCAGGCTTCCCTGCCGCCCATGCCTGGCGTTGCAGATTACCTGGACTCTGCCCGCCGCCTGGGGCTTCGCCTGGCAGTTGCCTCCAGTTCCCCGCATTCCTGGGTGGATGCTTATCTGAAGCGCCAGCATTTTTATGACCTTTTCGATGCGGTCATCTGCCGCGAGGACGCCCCCCGCCTCAAGCCCTTTCCCGACCTGTTCCTGGCTGCCCTCTCCTCCCTCCATCTCCATGCTGACCAGGCGCTCGCCCTCGAAGATTCACCCAACGGCATCCGGGCTGCTCAGGCTGCCGGGCTGCGCGTGGTGGGGGTGCCCAACTCCATTACCGCCCGCCTTGGTCCCCTGCCCGCAGACCTGGCGCTTGCCTCCCTCTCCGATCTCCCCCTGGCAGATGTGCTGGCTCGCTTTGGTGACACGCTTGCATTGCGCCCGGAAACCTTGTATGACCTGCCAGCCATCCGGCTGGTTGAAGAAGCCGCTTTTTCCCGCCCCGCTGAAGCCGCCCTGGTGGACCTTGTTCGTGAGCGCGGCAAATCCACGCTCTCTCTGGTTGCTGAACGGGAAGGGGTCTTGCTTGGACACATCCTGTTTACACCCGTTACTATTGCGCCTCTCCAGCCGAACCTTGGTGGGCTGGGGATCGGGCCGATTGCCGTCCTCCCCAAATTCCAGCGGACGGGTATCGGTTCACGGTTGATGCGCGCCGGGTTGGACCACGTCCGCCGTCTCGGCTATGCTTTTGTCGTGCTCCTGGGAGACCCGGGCTATTATTCCCGCTTCGGGTTCAAGCCCGCCCGCAGTTTCGGTTTGACCGGCGATTACGGCGACCACGACGCATTCCAGGCGCTGGAGCTTCTACCCGGTTCGCTGCCGGGTGTTGGCGGGCACGTCAAATACATCCCTGAGTTTGCCGAGACAGACCTTTAAAGGAGGATCTGATGAAAAGGATAATTTATTGGCTTGTTGGTTTGTCCTTATTGTTGTCGGCCTGTGCCTCACCGGTTTCCTCCCCGACCCCTTTGCCGCTTCCATCAACAGATTTCCCCCCAACCGCTGTATCAATTCCCACTGGGGCAGTGCCGCCCACCAATACCGTTCCACTGCCCGTTACGGTCTCACCGGCGGTGACAATTGCACCTACGCCCACCCCCTTGCCTCAGTCGGTGAAGTTTGCCGTAATTGGTGATTTCGGCATGGACAATTCTGCCGAGGCGGACGTGTCCACCCTGATTCATGGCTGGAAGCCGGATTTCATCATTACCGTTGGCGATAACAATTATCCCAACGGCGCAGCAGGCACGATTGATGCGAATATCGGCAAATATTTCCATGACTATATTTCCCCCTACGTTGGGTCTTATGGCGCGGGCGCAGACATCAATCGTTTTTTCCCAACCCTCGGGAACCATGACTGGTACACCAAGAACGCCCAACCTTACCTGGACTATTTCACCCTGCCCGGTAATGAACGCTACTACGACTTTGTCTGGGGTCCGGTCCACTTTTTTGCCGTTGACAGCGATGAGAATGAACCGGACGGTATTAATAAAGGATCGGTGCAGGCTGCCTGGCTAAAACAGGAACTGGCCGCCTCCACCTCGCCCTGGAACATCGTCTACACCCACTATCCGCCCTACTCCTCCGGCAGTATGCATGGGTCCACAGACTGGATGCAGTGGCCCTTTGCCTCCTGGGGTGCAAACGCTGTACTGGCGGGTCATGACCACCTTTATGAGCGCCTGCTTGTAGATGGTATCCCCTACTTTACAAATGGCTCTGGCGGCGGCGGTCTCTACAATTTCGGGCCGCTTCTGCCCGCAAGCCAGTTCCACTATAACGCCAATTACGGCGCCATGCGGGTCACCGCCAGTGCTTCAGAGATCCTGTTCGAGTTTTTCAACCGGGTTGGTGAGCTAAAGGATTCGTACAAGTTGTCAAAGCCATAAATAAAAGACCGGTTGTAAGACCGGTCTCTGGTCGTGAAAAATCGTTGGAGGGAATATCTCGTAGCAAGTCTTCCAGCCTTCTAAGCGGTTGACTCGCCATATAGTTTTCGATGAACGCTGCTCAACGCCCGCACCTGCTCAGCGGCATGGTACGAGGACCGCACCAGCGGTCCTGACTCCACCCATTTGAATCCGATCTCGCGGCCGTACTCGCGCAGTTCCTTGAATTCATCCGGGGTGTAGTAGCGGGCGATCGGAAGGTGTTTTTTACTCGGCTGGAGGTATTGTCCCACGGTCAGGATGTCCACGCCCCAACTGCGCTGGTCGCGCATCACTTCCTTCACTTCCTCCAGTTCCTCGCCCAGCCCTACCATGATGCCTGACTTGGTCAGGACTTCCGGATCGAGCTTTTTGGCGCCGGAGAGGATTGCCGCGCTCCACTCGTAATGGTCCTGTGGCTGGACTTGTTTGAACAAGCGCGGCACTGTTTCGACATTGTGGTTCAGGATTTCCGGGCGGGCATCCAGCACGATTTTCAGGGCTTCGAGCGATCCTTTGAAATCGGGGATGAGCACCTCCACCGAGCAGCCCGGGAGCAATGAACGGATGCGTCGGATGACCATTGCAAAAATGGGCGCGCCTCCGTCCCCCCGGTCGTCGCGGTTGACCGAGGTGATGACCGCATGTTTCAGGTTCATTGATTTGACGGCTTGCGCCACTCGTTCCGGTTCCATCCAGTCGAGGGCTTCGGGACGGCCGTGTTTGATGTCGCAGAAACCGCAAGTGCGTGTACACACGTCACCCAGCATCAGGAAGGTGGCGGTGCCTGACCCCCAGCATTCGCCCATGTTTGGGCACATGGCTTCCTCGCACACGGTATGCAGCGCTTTTGAGCGCATCAGGGTTTGTAATTGTTCGTACGTCTCGCCCGCAGGGGCGCGTACTTTGATCCATTCCGGGCGGCGGAGCGGAGTTTCTTTGATGGTCTCAGGTTTAACCCGGTCACGGGTGGGGGTTACAGGCATAATGTCCTCTTTGCACCGGTAATATTTACCAGTAATAAGTTAAATTCTATCACGGTTGGGTGTCTGACAATACCCTCCGTGCAAAGGATTTACGATTTTCTTACGATCACTTTCAATCCTTCCACCCTGACAACTTGCACTTTCTCACCCCGGGAAATCCTGTCCTGCCCCTCGTCCAACTCAGCCGACCACAATTCTGCTCCCGTCTGGACCTGCCCGGTCGGGTCGATGTCGGTGCGGGCGAAACCGGTAAGGCCGCGCATCCCTTCCTGTCCGGTTATTACCGGTCTTCTCTGAGCCTGCAGCGCAAAGCCCACGATAATTGCGAACCCGATGCCGATGGCAATGGCTACCAGCACTACCAGCGCGGGTGAGACCTGCTGGAATTGAGGCGTGCCAGGGCTGTTGAATAAGACCAGCGCCCCCACGATGAAAGATCCGATTCCCGCCGCGGTTAGTCCTCCGTGGGTGGCGGCTTTAATGTCCACAATGAACAGCACGAACGCGATGCCCATGAACGCCAGGCCGAACCAGTTGACCGGGAGTACCCCCAGTCCATAAGCCGCCAGCGCCAGGCATACCACGCCAATGAAGCCTGCCACCCAGCCGCCCGGCGATGAGAGTTCGATCAGGATAGCCTGCGCTCCGATACTGAGCAGGATGAAGACAAAGTTGGGGTCCACCAGCAGTTGCAGCAGGTTTTCGATCAACGACATTTCCAGGGACTGGGTCACGGCTCCGGCGGTATGCAGCGTGCGTGGACCGTCTGCCATCTGGACGGTGAACCCATTCAACTGGTTGAGCAGGTCGCCAGGGGTATTGGCGATGAAATCCACCAGGTGCGCATTCAGGGCTTCGCTGGCTGAGACGGCGACTGCACTTTCAATGGTTGATTCAGCCAGGGCGGTAGCTTCAGCCCCGCGCCGTTCGGTGTACGAGCGTACCAGCGCTTTCATCGCCTCCTTGACCTTGGTCGCCTCCGTGGTCGAGAGGTCTGTTCCCCCCGAGCCTACCGGGCTTGCGGCGCCGATGGCAGTTTCCGGTGACATGGCAGCCGCTTGCCCTGCCAGCGTAATGACCGTCCCTGCGCTGGCGGCCCACGCCCCGTTCGGGGTAACATAAACCACCACGGGCACGCTGCTGGCGCGGATGGCTTCCGCCATATTCTGCATCGGGCCAAGGCTGCCGCCGGGAGTATTGAGTTGCAGAATGATCACCTCCGCGCCGGTCTGCTCTGCGGTTTTGATGCCGCGTGCGAGATACTCCTGGGTGGCCGGGGTGATGGCTCCGTCAATGGTCAACACCATTGCCACTGGTCCGGCAGCAGCCGCGTGGATCGGCTGAAAGAGACACAGGAACAGGGAGAAACCAGTCAGTAAAATCCGGGGAAATTTCATTGGGTCACTTCAAAATAATTATACGCCTGAATAATCCATATTCTTGTCCCCCCGGAGTACATCGGCTATACTCCCTCTATGCACACGATCGACCGGAAATGGTTCGAGCTGTCCGACGGGTACCAGGACCTCCAATCGTATAAGACGAAACTGGAAAGTGAGTTTGGCCGGGCGGTCAGGGTGGGTCACAAGCAGCAATTTCGAAAAGAGCTGACCGATTGGCAAAAGAAGCGCCGTGTCTTTTTTGCATTGTTGGCAGCCGCGCCGCTCTCGATCATCGCACTCTGCGTTACATCCTTCTATTTTCGGGAAGTGGCTTGCGTAATCATCTATTGGGCGTTGCTGGTGTTGATCATCCTGGTCACTCTGGCGGTTGCCGGGCGGCAGTATATCCTCGAGATGGTAAATGGGAAGCCGGTCCCGCAGTCTGGCGAAGCTCTGGTAGTGGATTTGGAAGGTCGCTGGTGGGATAGTCTCTCCCAACTGGATCTGGTGGATGAGAAAGCTGGCAAAAAGGGAAGAGGTGGCTTGCAAAGTTTCCTCGCCCATTCTATTCCGGACTCTTATATATTCTATAGCCTATCATCTACCGATTTACTTTTGCTCGGCCCTTCAGGGGTTTGGATTCTTATTATTGTCGATTGGAGCGGATTGATTGTCAGGGAGTCAGGGATCTGGACGCAGATTGTGACTGTTCACGATAAACTTGGTCGCGGGCAGAGCGAAGAGAAGACCCATGAACCGGCTCCCGATGACCAATGGCTCCAGAGGAAAGACGAGCTCGAGAAATTGATTGATTCACATTTTCCTGAACGAGTCGGGACCCTGAACACGATCCAGGGCGGGGTGGTCTTTACCAACCCCAAAACCACTCTCGACAAAAAACGTATCCAGGGCAACACTGCTTCCTATGGCACCCAAAAAGCCTGGGCTGAACGCATCTGCAGTGCCCCACCGCAGGTGGATTTCACGCTTGAGAAGCAGCTGATGATCCTGGATATTCTGGTTGAACCGCTTGCCGGACAAAATGTCTCAGCCAAAAACGAGGCGGAAAGGCT
>JADGQC010000035.1 GCA_017882125.1 Anaerolineales bacterium | reverse complement strand
TTATTGCACTCCCCGGAATACCAGTATCAATTAGAGTCAACCCGTCCGCGTCGACCAGCAGGTAAGAATTGCCGATCACCCCGGGTACGATGTAAATGTTTGATTTAATTTTCATTTCGAGATAACCAATCTCCTTGAAATTGTCTGGGAAAAGCTTGGCAAGTATACCCAATAGGGAATTTTCCTAGCTTAGAAGCTTATGAGTAATTATTGTATAGTCTTTTTGGATAAGGGAGCTTAATAAAAACGTTAGCCGAGGCTGAGTTTTCCGCCTCGGCTAACGTTAAGTTTTGATTTAATGATTAACTCAACCCAACTTCGCTATTAAAATCCACGATCAGCTCATCGATCTCTTTTGCCTGCTTCTGGACACCCGTCCAATAATCCGGTTCCCGCCACATGGATTGGATCTCGGCATAGGTTTTGCCCTGCTGTTCCACCCAGGTGAAATATTTCAAGTTGTGGATGCGGCGCTTGTCGGTATAGCGCAGTTCAAGCAGGTTGTCGGTGGATTGACCGTGCAAATAATGGGCGAAATCGGCCGCTGCGTCTTCCGTGGAGTACTCGCCTGATTCGGCGTGCATTTCCTTCAGGCGTGACTGGTAGAGTTCCATCGAGTCGGTCAGGATTGTGATCATGATGTCATTCTCGTCCATTTCATAATACTTGGCGGCTTTGATGGCCGAGAGCACATTCGATATGCCTGAAAATCCCAGCAGGTCCAGCTGGGAAACCACTGCATCCGGGACGCCTTTGGAGGCCAGGTATTTCCGACCGGCTGGCTCGTTGAACAGGCGCGCCAGGTTGACCACCGCGTTATCGTCGATCGCCACCACCATATCGGTGTTTTTGGCATTATGGATCCAGGGCACATGCTTATCGCCGATGCCCTCGATGCGGTGGGCGCCGAAACCATTTTCGAGCAGGGTGGGGCATTGCAATGCTTCGCTTGCCACGATAACACTGCCCGGGAATTGCTGTTTCATATAATCCCCACTGGCGATCGTGCCGGCAGAACCGGTGGCAGATGCCATGCCCCGGTAGCGGCCCTTTGTACCCGCGGCCTTTTTCACCACTTCTTCCATGGCATGCCCGGTGATTTCATAATGCCAAAGGTAGTTGCCAAATTCTTCGAATTGGTTGAAGATCATCAGCTCTTGCCCGGATTTGCGCAATTCCCAGCACTTGTCAAAGATTTCCTTCACGTTAGATTCGGAACCCGGGGTCTTGATCGTCTCCCCGGCAATCTTCTCCAGCCAGTCGAAGCGTTCCTTGCTCATGCCTTCCGGTAGTATGGCAATCGAATTACAGGCCATCAGGGCGGAGTCGTAGGCACCGCCGCGGCAGAAGTTACCTGTGGACGGCCAAACGGCTTTCTGTACTGTTGGGTCAAACTGACCGGTGACCAGCCTGGGGACGAGGCATCCAAAGGCAGCTCCCACCTTGTGTGCACCGGTGGGGAACCACTTGCCTACCAGTACAATGATGCGCGCCTTGACGCCGGTCAGGGAGGAAGGCAGTTCGAGGGTATTGACACCACCGAACCCACCACCCTTGGCTTGGGGGTCGTTGTGCCAGGTGATCCGGAACAGGTTGCGCGGATCCACATCCCACAAGCCGACACCCTTGAGGGATTCCTTGGTTTTTGCCGGGATTTTCCCGGGATCTTTCATCTGTTCAAAAGTGGGAATGACAATCTTGCGCTCACGGGCGCGCTGAATGGCGCGGGCACGCCTGTCTTTTTGGATGGTGAGGTCGATCATGGTCATTTTAGGTAACTCCTTGCCGGTAATTGGGGGAAGTTGTCAGACAACAAGATTATATCGCGGATAGTGCCTCGGCGCACATTCAAAGGAAACACTTTTCCCGGGATAGTCCCAATGACCAGAAATATTATTTTTATAGCCTTTCCGTTCCGACTATTTTCAGCCGCATAATGGTTGATTCCCGTGCTCGTAACAACAAGGGTTGCGCGAGGAGGGTGAATATCCTTATCCTTATAACTTCAAGTTGGGATCTTCTTTTTCCATTTTATCCCCCGCCCCTGCCTCCATCTCCAGGAGTGTTACTATCGTGGCATTTAAGGCAGGTGAAGGTGGGCAGATTGACGGGATGGCATTCGTTGCAGGTGGCCCGGTGATGGTCGACACAGTTATTGTCACCACAATTACCGGCGGGATGCGACAGGTTGAATGTGGCTGGGATCCACGCAGCAGTGGTATGGCACTGGTCGCAGGTCATGCCCGCGAACAGCCCAGCGTGGTAGGTCGGGTCGGGGTGACATGATACGCAATTGGTAGGGAGAACGGTGAAAACAGCATTGGTGTGACATTTGGTACAGGCAAGGCCAGCATGAGCTCCTGTTAGCGGGAATTTCGTCAGCGAATGATCGAAGGTAGCTGGCAGCCAACCCTGAGTCGTGTGACACGTGCCGCAGCCGCTTCCAAACTGTCCTTTGTGGGCATCATCTTTTGTGTGGCAGCCAGCGCAGTCCCGCGGAGTTGCTTTCAGGTCCGCAATATTGCGGGCACCGGTATGGCAGCTTCCGCAGTCCAGCGTGGCGTGTTTTCCGGTTAATTGGAAGGCAACGCCGGTATGGTTGAAGGCATGACCATGGCTGTCGATCCCATCGTGACAAGCCAGGCAATTAGCGCCATATGCCTGCAAATGTGATTGCATAAAATCGACCTTTATTTGCTGGTGGCAAGCGGTACAAACAGCCTGGTCAAACTTGGAATATCCATTCACGTGGCAGGTCTTGCACAAGAAGGCAGACCCATCCGACTGCTTCTGGTGGGCGATGAGAGCATACCCAAAAACATTATGGGTAACATCGATCATGGACAAGTCAGTCAGGGCAGCGGTCGCGCCTCTGTGATCAGGGTGGCAGGACCGGCAGGTCAAGCCGGGTTTTTTTGTGAATTGGTCGCCATGCAGAGTGGTCGGGTCCAGTTCCTGGGCTGCCACATCTGTATGGCATAAAACACACTTGTCAGCCATGGTCGTTGTTTGCCAGAATGCACTATGACAAGCGGAACATTTCGAAGCAAGGTCTGCATGGGAAGCAACGCTTCCCAGGGAAGCACCTGCCTGGGCATTGAGCCCACCCGGGCTGAAAAGCACCCCTCCACGCACCAATCCCACCACCACTACGACCAACATGCTCAGCAAGGCTGTGATCAGTCCTGGAAACGTCAGGCATCCGTATGGTTTTTTTTCCATTCCCATCATTCCACCTTTATCGGGCCTGACCCCCACTTTTGGTCTTTAACCAGTAATCCATTACTGATTGTCCAAACTGTTCGTTGGGCTGCAATAACTGGTTCCGGATGGGACTGATATCCACCTGGGCATTGATCAAATCCCTTAAGGGACGGGAAATTTTCTGGTCGCCCATTACCAGCGCCCCCAGCAATTTCTGCTCACCAACCACGAGGCGCAGGTGGCTTACGTCCGTGCCGCTTTCCGAGGCAATGGTATTGGGCAACTGCTGCCAGGTTTCGCTGGAACCGCGCATGGTGGAAACCTGTCCTTCGTCGCGCCCGCTGCCGATCGCCCCAATGATGGTCGTCATCACTCCTGCCAGGAGCAGGACGTTTGTCGCAACTGTCCGCTTGTACATTTCTTTTTGCCCGGCCATATTGAACGCCGCAATGCGACCCTGCTTCCGCCCGGGATACCAAAGATTATCAATGGAAGAATGCCCGCTAAATGGGTCTAAAATTTGAGCCGCATCGCCTGCCGCAAAGACATCAGACGCGCTGGTTTGCAAATATTCGTTCACCATGATGCCCCGCTCTGTTTTCAGCCCTGCCCCCTGTGCCAGGTCAACGCGTGCCTTCACCCCGATCCCTACAGCCACCATTTCGCATTGCAGGATTTTGCCAGTGGATGTTCGCACTCCGGTAACTTTGCCCCGTTTCCCAAGAATCTCGGCGATTTCTTCATGGTGGTGAAGAGTGACCTCATTATGGGCGAGAGGTCGCTCGACCATGCCTGATTCAATTTCCCCAAGCACATTGGACCAAAACCAGTCTCCTCGCAGCAGGTAGTGGACTTTGACCCCCCGGGCAACCAACCCCTCCACCAGTTCGATTCCGACCACGCCTCCGCCCACCACCACCGCAGTTTTGGTATTTCGAATCATTGAAAGGATCTTGCGGGTATCCTGCAGGTCATCCAACTTGACCAAACCCTGCAGGTTGGCTCCTGGGACATCGAGGGGTACCCCGCTAGCTCCGGTGGCAAGCAGCAGGCGATCATAGGTTACTTTCCCGGACGTATTAATATTAATCGTGTGGGAGGTAGGGTCGATCTGTGTAACCTGTCCTTTGATGTGATTTACATCCAGGTTTAGCTTGCCTTTTTTGGAAAATAGGAATAGCTGTTTTTCGGGGATCTCGCCGGTCAAATAATACGCCAGACCGGGTCGGGAATAAAAACCGTAAGGATCATCGCTAACCAGCACGATTTCAACCGACGGGTCCATGGTGCGTAATGTCTCAGCGGCGGTGTAACCAGCTATTCCCGTACCGATGATGACATGGCGGGTCATTTCTGCCCCCCGGTGAACAGTTCGGTTTTCTCGAAATGCAGCACACCGCGTGGGCAGCGTTCCACGCATTCACCGCACGTCAGGCAATATGAATCTTCCACGAACTGCCCCAGCCAAGCATAATAACGGACGTCTATCCCAATTGGACAATTGTAGGAGCAGATCCCGCATTGAATGCAGCGTTCCGGGTCGGAAACGACATGCCCGGTTACCAATGTCTTGACGTGACGAGTCTCGTTGCTTATGGGAAAGGTCATATTGTGATTAAATTCCTAAATATTATTATATATCCTCCAGGCAAAAATAACCATTGGAGTAAATTGGCGTAAATTATTGGCGCATCCAATATCGACCACCTTTCTCCAAATATTTACCTGCGTGCCTTGATCGCCTGGCTGGCGATCCGGTCCACCAGCCCGGGGGCGATCAATTTCAACCATTGACCCAGTTTGCCGCGCAGGGTCATTACCTCTTCCCGCTTTCTTTTGGTCATAGCCGACACCATTATTCGGGCACACTTCTCGACGGGCATCACCTGCCCCTTCCGTACCGGGCTGCTCGCCAATGGTTTCCCGTCCGGGCCCAGGGCCCGGGCGCGCACTTGCGACACTACAAACCCCGGGTAGATCATCGTGACACTCACCCCGAAAGGCTCCAGCTCAATGCGCAATGAGTCGAAGAAACCGGTCATCGCATGTTTGCTGGCTGCGTAACCGCTGCGGGTTGGCACACCAGACTTGCCTGCCAGGCTGGAAACCCCAACGATCAATCCTTTTGTTTGTTTCAGATGAGGCAGGGCATAATGGGTACAATACATGCTTCCCAGGTAGTTAACGCGCATGATCTGGTCAAGAATACCAAGGTCATTTATCGCATCGAAATTCCCCCACATGGTGATACCGGCGTTATTAACCAGCACATCGATCCGCCCGAATTCTTCAACGGTACGTTTTACCACGTCCGCGCAAAGGACCTGGCTGCTGACATCCGTTGGGATCGCAATGGCTTTGCCTCCCCGTTTTTGGCATTCAACTTTTGCTGCTTCCAGGCGCTCGACATTCCGGGCTGCCAGTGCCAGCCAGGCTCCCTGGTCCGCCAATTGGTGAGCCAGTTCCCTCCCGATACCACTCGAACCTCCGGTAATGATCACGACTTTATCTTTGAAGGCTGGATCATTCATGGTTATCTCCTGTCTCGTGGTATAGAGGCCTGATTATAATCCGGCCATTAAAGACAATTGCCTGTATTATTGAAAAAATTAATATTTCTCATTTTATTATTGGGTCAATATGCTATGATATTGCTATAGGACCATTTATATATTTCAATTGATAGGAGGCTTCCATGTCCAAAATTATTCGGCAATCTGTCACTTTCAAAGCTTCCCCC
Source organism: Anaerolineales bacterium (assembly GCA_017882125.1). Classification (GTDB taxonomy): domain Bacteria; phylum Chloroflexota; class Anaerolineae; order Anaerolineales; family Villigracilaceae; genus UBA877. The sequence goes on along the minus strand of JADGQC010000035.1, from coordinate 12,888 downwards.
CATGCTGTTTACGAAGCCCTGATGGATTCTAAAAAACATGCAGCCTTTTCAGCAGGCAAAGCCAGCATCAGCCGCGTGGTTGGGGGTAAATTCACCGCTTACGATAATTACTGCGCCGGAAAGAACGTGGAACTGGTGCCAGATAAAAAGATCGTGCAGGACTGGCGTGCGGTTGACTGGCCTGATGGCTTTCTCTCGCGTGTAACTTTCAAGTTCACTGCCGTACCGAATGGCACCCGGCTCGATTTTACTCATTCCCACGTCCCGGAAGGCACCGAGGAAGAATTCAAGCAGGGATGGATCGATAACTATTGGGAACCGATGAAGCGCTATCTGGAAAAATAAGATGCTCCCAGTCCGCTCGCGACGAAATTGAAACTTAAAGTCGGACAGATAGCTAAAGTGGTGGGCCGGCAGGGTATCTGCAGGAACTGGATCCAATACTGGAAGGCGTCCATGTGTCTGATAATTGGGATGGATAATACGATTGACTGCACGTTTTGGTATATAACGAATCGGAGTTGGTTGCCTTGTAACCGCGCATTCTTGAAGCACTCCATGCTGAAAGCCTGCCGTGGCTGACCTTCCCCAAGGGAAGTTCGAAGGTGCAAACTGATCTGACCCGCGATAAAGGCTGGGACTCCCTGCGAGGCTCGGAATTGGATTGGATAAGTCAGGTATCCGTTAATGCAACCTGGTCGGCAATCGGCATTCGTTTTCACCATTCCGGCGAGTTACACCAAACTTTCCGGTGACCCTTTGGATCAATCATGAGTGGGTTCCCTCTAAAAGTTTTCATGGCGATGAATGTCTTCGTCATCCGCATAAGCCGAGGCCGTCTAGGCAGCCAGCTCGGCACACAAACCATCCTCCTTTTGCACACCATTGGACGTAGATCGAGCCGGGCATTCGTCACCCCCATCGCTTATTTCTTCACGGATGGTTTCTACTTCCTGGTCGGTTCCAACTGGGGCAAACCACAGCAGGCAGCCTGGTACCACAATCTGCTGGCAAATCCTCGCGCCAGGATCGAGGTTAAGGGAAAAACCATCCAGGTTGAAGCACGCCCAGCGGAGGGGGCACAGTATGAATTTTTATGGAAATATGCTATAGAACATCACCCACCTTACCTTCATTATAAGGAAATGACCACCCGCCACATTCCAATCGTGGTTTTACGGCCGGATTTATAAGATCGAGCACCTTTGTTGAGCTGATCCTGTTTTACATAAGGAAAATTGGAGGGCTTCATGCAGAGAACAGCCTTTATCCTGGTTATATTGTTTTTCCTAAGTTCCTGTGGACCTGCACCTCAAGCTGACGGCTCCATTTCCACCTGCCGCCATACTGTGGATGCCATTTCCTCTCTAACCAGTGGGTTGGAATTTCCCGCCAATTTTCAAACCAATAACCCAGTTAAAAAAGGCGGAGAATTTGAGGTGATGCAATATTTCAGTGTCCTCGATCACCTGTCAATGCAGAAAGGTTATGTTCTGGATTACGTTTACCATTATGATGGGATGGGCGGCCGCCCGATTCTCTACGTCCGTCCGGTAAGCCAGCCGCCCTACATCACCGAAGCCGACCTGGCAGCTGCAAGCGAGACTCCAGGTTACCTGGATTACATCCAGGTTGACGGTACTCCCAGCAGTTACTTCCAGCTCGCGGTATTATCAAAGATGGGAAGTCAATTCTATCTATATTGGCACGCCAACTACATTGACTCTCAAATCATGTGTGATAAGGTCGATGTAACTGGCATTGTCAACAGCCTGGATGGGGATTTTGGGTACCCGATATCCCCTATGGCCCGCATACGGGCTACTTTGCTAAAAGACATTGCTCCTGTTGTCAACATCGGCGAGCAAACTGCCGAGGTGCGGATCATGTCTTTTACCCGGTGGGGAGGGTTCTATCAGCAAATTTTTACGATTACCCGGAGCATGCCGCATACCATCCTGAACGTCCAGGAAAAGAATCTTGTCCCTTACGATTGCGGGGTATTGTACTAAGGCTGGATATCAATTGGTGCAAGTGGCGCAAACTGTCGCAAACTAACGGGTGTCAGATGTCTGTGCTATACTTACGCAGATTTTTTCGTAAAGGAGCCATCCATGGATATCCATACCACCGATGACGCTGTCACCCGGCGCATCAATTTCTTCACCGAGCGCGTGCGGAAACTTCGTGAGGATGACCTTTACTTTTACAACCTGCCGGTAGAGGAGATCAAAGGTGGCTCGCGCGTCGTCGTTGGGGGGCGTGAAATGGGGATGTATGCCTCATATAGTTACCTTGGCCTGATCGGTCACCCGCGCATCAACGCGGCTGCAAAGGCTGCCGTGGACAAATTTGGGACCGGCACCAATGGCGTGCGCCTTTTGGCCGGTACTCTCACCCTTCACACTGAACTCGAAGAGACCATTGCGGCTTTCAAGCACGCTGAAGCTGCTGTCACTTACTCCTCCGGTTACGTTACCAACTTAACCGTATTGTCGTCCTTGATGGGGCGCGGCGATTTCGTCATCTCCGACAAGCTTAACCACGCTTCCATCGTGGACGGGTGCTTAATGTCCGGAGCGGAGTTCCGTCGCTTTAAGCATAATGACATGGATGAACTGGAACGCCGCCTGCAGCAGGTCCCCGGGGATGCTGCAAAATTGGTGGTGGCCGACGCGGTTTTCAGCATGGACGGCGACGTGCTCGACCTCCCCAGGACGGTCGAAATCTGCAAAAAGTACAATGCCTGGTTAATGATCGACGAAGCCCACTCGGTGGGAGTGCTCGGCAAGACCGGGCGCGGCATCGAGGAACACTTCGGACTTGGCGATGTGATCGATATCAAGATGGGCACGCTCAGCAAGACCATTCCATCAGTTGGCGGGTATGTAGCTGGTAAAAAGGAACTCGTCCAGTACCTCCGTCACGCCAGCCGGGCTTTCATCTTCTCTGCTGCCCTGCCTCCAGCGCAGGCCGCCGCTGCCAATGAAGCATTCAAGGTCATCCTGGATGAACCCTGGCGCATTGAAAAGGTTTGCGCCAATGGCGAGCAGTTTATCAAAGGGTTAAAAGGCGCAGGGTTTGACACCATGCTGTCCACCACGGCCATCGTGCCGGTACTGTGCGGAACTGACGAGCGAGCGTACAAGTTGACCCAGGTCTGCCACCACAATGATCTGTTCGTCCTGCCGGTGGTCTCCCCCGCCGTTCCGGAGGGACAGGCGCGTCTGCGTGCCACCGTGACGGCCGCACATGAGCCCAAAGAAATCGAATATGCCCTGGGTGTGATCGAAAAAGCCGGGCACGAAATCGGGATTATTTAATTTTATACTCCTAAAACAGCAAGGATGACTGGTTTTCTGTAACGGTCCTGGACTGGAACATCCATGGAAACGATCATCGAATCCCGAAAGGACAACCTGACCCTCAGCACCGACTCGAATCGCCTTGACATTGAGGAAATTTGTGGATTTTTAGCACAGGCTTATTGGGCGGATACTCGCAGCCGAAAAACCATTGAACGTTCCCTAAAGAACTCGCTGGTTTTTGCCGTTTATGACGCGGAGCGCCAGGTGGCTATGGCGCGTGTGGTCACTGATTTTGCCACCTTTGCCTGGGTGTGCGATGTCTTCGTTCACCCTGATTACCGCGGCCAAGGGATAAGCAAGTGGATGATGAAGGAAATCCTTGCCCACCCTGAGCTGAAGGGACTGCGTCGTTGGATCCTCGCTTCGAGCACTGCTCGCGGCCTTTACAGTCAATTTGGTTTTTCACAACTCCTGCACCCCGAACGCTGGATGGAGCTTTTCGACCCTGCTGCCACCTGAGATCTGCTTCCTTTATTTAGTAGGGCATCCTCGAAACCACTTTAGCAATTTCCATGAAATAATTATGTAATGCCAAATCGAATTCGTTTCCCGGATTCCAGCAACCGATAATAAGATCAAGCCTGCATTTCAAAGAACAAGGTATATTCCCTCTCAAGATTAAATAACTATATTTCAGCCTTGATGTCAAAAAAAGAAATTACAACCCTTACACTTAAACCTGGACGCGAAAAATCTCTATTGCGCCATCACCCATGGGTCTTCTCCGGTGCGATTGCACGCGTGGACGGGAACCCTGCCTCCGGAGAGAGTGTGGACCTGGTTTCCGCTGAGGGGCAGTTCCTGGCACGCGCAGCCTATAGCCCGAGTTCACAGATCCGGGCGCGTGTCTGGACCTTCAACCCGTCCGAGCAAGTAGACGCGGATTTCTTCAGGCTCCGAATTAAAAACGCCATCGCTTCCCGGGAACCCTGGCTGGTGAATGGGATAACGAACGCGTTCCGGCTCATCCATGCTGAGTCGGATGGACTCCCCGGCTTGATCGTGGACCGCTACGCGGATACCCTTGTTTTGCAATCCCTCACTGCGGGGTCAGAATATTGGAAAGATACGCTTGCCACCCTGCTGCTAGAAGCGACCGGGTTGACCACTATTTTCGAACGCTCAGATGCAGATGTGCGCGAACTTGAAGGTCTTGCCCCTTGCATTGGTCCTATGCGGGGCACCCTAAACATTCAACCGCTGATCATCACAGAAAATGACCTAAAGTTCCACGTCAATGTTGAAACCGGTCATAAAACCGGTTTCTATCTCGACCAGCGCTTCAACCGTCAACGCGTACGCGCGCTGGCTGAAGGTCGCTCCGTACTGGATTGCTTCTGCTATACCGGCGGGTTCACGGTCAATGCTTTGGCAGGTGGAGCAAGGTCGGTGCTCTCAGTGGACTCCTCCGGAGACGCGCTTGCCCTGTGCCGTGAAAATTGTTCCCTAAACGACCTCCCCCTTGACCGCCAAGCCTCATTGGAAGGCGATGTCTTTCAACTTCTACGTAAATTCCGGGACGAAGCCCGCTCCTTCGATTTAATCATCCTCGACCCCCCCAAGTTCGCCCCCACAGCCGCTCTTGCTGAGAAAGCCGCCCGTGGATACAAGGACATCAACCTGCTCGCTTTTAAACTCCTTCAACCCGGGGGGATCCTGGTCACTTTCTCATGCTCGGGTGGCATAGACGCGGGCTTCTTTCAGAAAATCGTTGCCTCCGCGGCTCTCGACGCCGGCGTTGAGGCACATATCGTCGAGCACTTGTCGCAATCCCCCGACCACCCAGTGGCATTGAACTTCCCCGAAGGGACATACCTCAAGGGATTGATTTGCAATAAATTGTAGAGTCCGCCCTAATCCCAGAGAAACATCCCACCAGTTTGATAATAATCTATAAGCATTAACGGGTTTAGTCGTCTGTGTGGGGCCTGGTATTGGCGGCAGGCACCTTTGTCACCACCCTGTTGATTAATTGCAAAAAAGGACGGATTATCATCCGTCCTTTTATCGTAACCATTTACGCAGCTTTCTATAGAGCTTTCGTTTTTGACCCATCATCTTGCGACGGGATATATCCGTCTTTATCCATAGGGTTTAATAAATACCATTTACATAATTCTGTATATCTGGTGGAGGTTGCACACCAGGCTCGATCGTAATATTGTCGGTGTAATAAGTCCTTTTCGAACCATCAGCAAGCACCACGGTTCGCAACAGTCTCAATAAAAATCCGCTTTCAGAGTCAAAATAGGCAATGCTGCCGTCCGCGGTTATTGGTTGGGTAAAATCCGTGGTCGTGCGTGGGGTATCGAGCTGGGTGTTTATCGTGAATACAGTGACTGTTTTCCCATTTATTTTATCCGTCGTTACTACTGGGTGGTTATTACTGTCGGAAATAAAATTGTCTAGCTCATTTCCGAATTGAAAATCAAGCGAAAGAGGAAATGGATTTAATGCCTCAGAAAGGTTAGTCGTCAGGTTGTATGCAAGATTATTCCGGAATACAATCGTTTCGAGAATCTGTCCCTCCTGGGTGTTCAGGGCCCATACATATTGATAAACGCGTTTATCTGCGTTTATGTGATACCAAATATCGATCGTTTGAACCAGGGGGATGGCTTGTCCATTTGGTAATTTTCCACGGTCCTGGCTATCGGTGTCATACACCACATTTTCAGTGACATGTACCCATCCAGGCTGGTTAACTGCGAGTCTCCCTTTTGCAGTCAAATCAGTCAGAAGTTTCTTGGCATTAGCAGAAGTAGAGGAATTACCGCACGCGGAAAGAAAGCTTGCCAAAATTGCACTAATAATAAAAAACCAAACGATCTTCTTCAACATTACGACTCCTATATCATATTGATTTATATATATTAATTCGTAACTTCAATTTGCCCGCTCAGAACGGGAAATGGACAATCAATTATTCGAACCCCCTTGCTGCCTGGCCTAGATGCGGCGTGGCTTTCCCACCTCGCCTTGGTTAATCTTCGCCCAGCGACAAAATAGAACGAAGCAAACCAGCCAGCATCACACCCAGTTGGACGCCTTTAACCGGGGTGATTGCCAGAGACTGACCCTTCTGCTCAGCGCGTTTGGTCAACAGGTAAGCTGCACCCATCCCCACCAGCGCACCGATCGAACCACCGATGAGCACGGCTTTATATTTCCACATGGTGCTGGGTGGATGCGTTTCGATAATTACGGGTTCATCCATAGTGTTGATCCTTTCGTGCAATATGAGCTAGTTCCCTGTTCCGGTTAGCGGGGAGGATGGTTATCTTCTGAAAATTGATTTAAGTGCCGCCCCGGCTTGTTTGGTCCAGATGAAGGGCTTCGTCGCCCCGTCCGCTACCCGGCGTGTTCCTGCGGAAATCCGGCCAAAAATATCCTGGGCTTTTCCAGTGTAGCGGGGAATGATCTGAAGGATTTTACTCATCCCGTAAATGATGGTAATGGTTATTAAAATCAAACCGAAGGCAATCAATAACGCCGGGACGAGCAGCCACACCAACGAAATATCAGCCCACACTCCTGTTTGTGCAGTGCCGCCGGTGACTATCAGCAACGCTCCCGCGATGATCAGTCCCGCCATCACCAGGAACGGCACCAGGATCTGCCAGGCAAATTGGTGTTTATGAGCCCGGATGGTCTGGTGGTCTACAGGAAGCTGGTTTGACATGGGTGGATTCTAGCACAAAAAAAGACCAAGCAGGTCTTTTTAGACCCCTGTCATGTGAGGTTGTATCCAAGGCGGAAAAGAGAAGGGTGTGTTAAGACGGATTTTGTCCATCCAACACACCCTGATTAACCTATCAACACAGCAATTCCCGCAGGGTCACAGACCCTGTTCCAGGTCTGTTCAATTGTGGGGTTTTGGTTCTTTGCGGCTCATTGCATCCATTACAGCCACTGCTGCCATTTGGACGATTGAATCCACTTCGTCACCGGTCTGCAGCACATGTATGGGTGCGCCTGTGCCAAGCAAGATCGGTCCGATCGCATGCGCGTTGCCAAGGCGGGCTAGCAACTTATAGGCAATGTTAGCCGATTCAAGCGACGGGAAGACCAGTACGTTGGCATCCTTGACCGCGCTGAACGGGTAACGCTCTTCTACGATCTCGGGGACCACAGCTGTGTCCGCTTGCATTTCGCCGTCCACTTTCAGGTCAGGTCGATTCTTCTTGAGCAGCTCGACCGCCTTGCGCACCTTGTCTGATTGTGGGTTGGGAGTGGAACCGAAGTTGGAGAAGGAAAGGAAAGCCACGCGCGGTTCGATTTCAAGTCGCTTGGCGAAATCAGCCGAGAGACAGGCGATCTCAGCCAGGGCTTCCGCGGTCGGGTCGATATTGACCGTAGTGTCAGTAAACAGGAAGACGCGCTCTCCTACGATCATAATATAAACCCCTGCCACCAACCCTCCGTCCTGGGCATGGTTTATCTGTAAAGCCGGGCGGATGACATCCGGATACTCGTAGGTCAGCCCCGAGACAAATGCGTCCGCATCGCCCATTCTAACCATCAATGGACCAAGCACATTCGGTTCCCGGACGCGCTTTTGAGCCTGTGAATGGGTTATACCCTTGCGAGCGCGCAGATCGTAATAGGCTTTAACATAGCCTTCGTATTTTGGGAAATCGTTCGGGTCGACCACTTCGCATTCGAAATCAAGCGCCAGTTCTTTGATCTTGTTCTCAATGATCTTGGGCCGTCCCACCAGGATGGGTTTTCCGATGCCGTCTTCTTGAACTTGGACCGCGGCGCGGATGATTTTGGGTTCCTCGCCTTCAGCAAAAACAATGCGCTTCTTCGGCATGGCCGACTTGGCTTTATTCACAAAGAAGTAGCGCACGCGCGCGCCTCTGCCCATACGAAATGCAAGCTGCTCGCGGTATTCGTCCAGGTCGATCGGCTTGCGTGCCACACCCGTCTCCATGGCCGCCTTTGCTACTGCCGTGGACTCCCACAACATCACCCGAGGGTCGAGTGGTTTGGGGAGGATGTACTCGGGGCCATATTTCATGCTGTCAACGCCGTAAGCGCGCAGGACTGAATCGGGCACATCCTCACGGGTCAGGTTATAAAGCGCCTGTGACGCGGCGAATTTCATTTCTTCATTGATGGCACGTGCTCTCACGTCGAGTGCACCACGGAAAATGAACGGGAAACCGAGCACATTGTTGACCTGGTTCGGATAATCCGAGCGTCCGGTGGCCACAATCGCATCCGGGCGTGCTTCCTTGGCCAACTCGTACCTGATCTCAGGATCCGGGTTCGCCATCGCACAAATGAATGGCTTGTCGGCCATGGACTTGACCATTTCAGGTGTAAGTACATTGGCAACTGAAAGACCAAGGAAAACATCCGCACCGCGCACAGCATCTGCCAGAGTCCGGCATTCAGTATCAACAACGAAGCGGTCTTTGTACTTGTTCATGCCTTCCGTCCGGCCTTTGTAGATTACCCCCCGGCTGTCGAGCATCATGATGTTTGACCGCTGAATCCCCCAACGAATTGCCAGTTCGGCGCAGGAGACGGCAGACGCACCCGCACCTGAAATGACCATCCTAACGTCAGCATGTTTCTTGCCGACAATCTCCAACACATTCGCCAGCGCTGCCGATGAAATGATGGCAGTACCGTGCTGGTCATCATGGAAAACCGGGATGTCGAGCATCCCTTTAAGCGTCTCTTCTATGTAAAAGCATTCAGGCGCCTTGATATCCTCCAGGTTGATCCCACCGAATGTCGGGGCGATGGCACGCGCCACCCTGATGACTTCATCGGGGTCGTGGCTGTCCACCTCAATGTCGAAAACGTCCACGTCGGCGAATTTCTTGAACAGCACCCCTTTACCTTCCATAACCGGTTTGCTCGCAAGTGCCCCACGGTCGCCCAGTCCTAGAATGGCGGTGCCATTTGTTAGGACAGCCACCAGGTTGCCCTTCGAAGTGTACTCGTAAGCTGCTTCCGGATCCTTCTCGATATCGAGCACTGGAACAGCCACACCTGGCGTATATGCCAGACCCAGGTCACGCTGGGTATCCATGGGCTTGGTGGGTACGACGGCTATCTTGCCCGGCTTTCCATTCAAATGATGGTAATCCCGGGCATCTTGATCGGTGATTTTTGGCATATTTCCTCCGTTATGGAATATTATTTCATCAACCTCTTCATTATCTCACAAGAAAGAAGAGCATAGTTAGTTCCAATTGTCACAATAAAGATAAACGCCTTTCCCTCTTTCCTGTGAAAATATCCGGTCTCTAGTCAGAATCCGACAAGGGGACTGGATTTTTTAATGTATAATAGTATTGTCTGGATAATTATCGTACCGCTGATTTGTGGAATTTGGAAAGCGGTCGCGGCTTGAAAATGGAACTTTGGAAAATCCCGGGTATGCCCCTTGACCCGAAACACGGGCATTTTTTATGGGAAGTCTAAATCGAATGAATTTGTGGAAGAAATCAAGCAGGATATCTTTAAGAATTAGGGACTTCCCTTCAAAACCCGCATCCGGCACCGGATCCCTAACCGGTTCCCGATAAATCATCTGTATTCCTGCACTGGGCAGGAAGCAGCTGAGTTGGACATCCAGGATACATTTTCCACAGCCGTGACCCGCTGCAGGCGGTCTACGGCTGTGAACGTTTAACAAGCACAGTGAGCTTTTGGTTTCGAATTGTTAATCGATGAGTAAAATCACGGCAATCGAACCCCAGCAAAAGAACCCCCAGCGGGTGAACGTTTACCTGGACGGGGAGTTCGCCTTTGGATTAGCCCGGATCACCGCCGGCTGGCTGAAGGTGGGACAGGAATTAAGCGATGAGAGGATCTCAGTTCTTCAAGCCGAAGACGCCAACGAACTGACCTACCAGAAAGCACTGCATTTCCTGAGCTATCGCCCGCGTTCCTCGGCAGAGGTTCGCCAGAATTTGGAGAAACGAGGTACTCCGATAGCGCTTGTTGAGGAGACTCTGGTCCGCTTGGAACGAGCCGGGCTGGTCAACGACCGGGATTTCGCCCAGGTATGGGTCGAAAACCGAAACACCTTCCAACCTCGCAGCAAATCGGCACTTCGTTTCGAGTTGAGGCGTAAGGGCCTCAGTGACGAGGTTGTACAATCTGTGCTTGATGAGAAGGTGGACGAGGAAGCCCTGGCCTTCGAGGCCGCCCGCAAATATGCTTCCCGCCTGGCGGGCCGGGAATGGCTTGATTTCCGCCAGAAGTTAAGTGGATTTCTCGCACGCCGCGGCTTCTCGTACACCACCATCACCCCGATCGTCTCTAAAGTCTGGAAGGAATTCCAGACGGCGGACGAGGGGGAAACTTTGGATGATAAGGATTAACCATGGAACCCATTGTAGGAATCATAATTGCCGTCCTGACTCTGCTGCTGGGTCTTGCAGTCGGCTTTTATATCAGCCGGACCCAAACTGAAAAGGCGCAGCGCAACCAGCGCGATAAAGCGGATAAAGCACTGCAGGAAACACGCGAACAGGCGCGCAACATTGAACTCCAGGCGCGCGATAACGCCCTGAAAATCTCCCGGGGCGCTGAAGGGGAGATTACCCGCCTGCGCACTGAATTAAGCCGCGAAGACGAACGATTACAAAAACGTCGCGCCGAGCTCGACAGCCGCGTGGAAAAGATGGAACAACGCGAACAGGCGGTGAATAAGCACCAGAGCGCGGTGGATAAACGCGCCAATGAAATCGAGAAAATGCACGAACAGGAAATGGTTGAACTCCAGCGCGTCGCCCAGATGAATGTGGATGAGGCCCGTACCATCCTGCTCGCCGAGGTGGAGAAGGATGCCCGCAACGATATGGCGCGCATCATCCGTCAGATCGAGTCGGAAGCCCGTGAAGAGGGTGACAAGCGTGCCCGTAAACTCATCGCCGATTCCATCCAGCGGGTTGCCACCGACCAGGTGGCGGAATTCACCACGTCACTTGTACCCCTGCCCAACGAAGAAATGAAGGGCCGCATTGTAGGGCGCAATGGACGCAATATCCGCGCTTTTGAGCAGGCTGCCGGTGTGGACGTCATCGTGGATGATACCCCCGAGGCTGTAACCATCTCCTGTTTTGAGCCGGTGCGCCGTGAAGTAGCCCGTCGTTCCCTGGCGCGTTTGATTCTGGATGGTCGCATTCACCCGGCTCATATCGAAAAGGTCCTGGAGGAAGAACAGAAAGCAGTCGACAAAGTCATCGTGGATGCGGGTGAACAAGCTGCCTTCGATGCCGGGGTAACGGGGCTCCACCCTGAAATCCTGCGCATGATGGGTCGGCTAAAATTCCGCACCTCCTACGGTCAGAACCAACTGGCGCATGCGGTGGAAGTGGCAAAGCTATCCGGAATCCTGGCGGCCGAACTGGGTGCCAGTGAAGATGTCTGCCGCCAGGCTGGCTTTCTGCATGACCTGGGCAAGGCCATGGATCATAACCAGGAGGGCACGCATGCCTTGCTGGGTGCCGAGTTTGCCAAACGCTATGGGGTGAACGCGGTGGTGGTCAATGCCATTGCCGGTCATCACCACGAGGTGGAACAGGAGAGCATTGAAGCCATCATCACCGAATCCGCCGATGCGATTTCCGGTGCCCGCCCGGGAGCCCGCCGAGAGGACCTTGAGGCTTACATAAAGCGCATCCGCACCCTCGAAGATATGGCCACCGCCTTCAAAGGCGTTTCACAGGCTTACGCCATCCAGGCGGGACGTGAAGTGCGCATCATCGTCCGCCCGGAAGAAATCGACGATCTTGCCGCTGCCAATCTGGCCCGCGATATTGCCAAGAAAATCGAAGAGACCATGCAGTACCCTGGTCAGATTCGGGTGACGGTCATCCGCGAGACGCGCGCCACCGAATACGCCAAGTAAGGGGGGCAGAAGCAGGGTACCAGTCTGTCTTCTGAAATGATGAATGATTCCACCAACCCCACCACGCGGGGGCGTGAGTTTTGGCGCGGGGTGCGTGAAGAAGCACCCATCCTGCTCGGAGTAGTCCCGTTTGGCCTGATCTTTGGCACGCTTGCCCTCGACGCCAATATTTCCATTCCGGCTGCTCAAGCCATGTCTTCCATCATTTTTGCAGGAGCCTCCCAGATCATAGCTGCTCAGATGATCGGCGGCAGTGCATCCATCCTGGTGATCATTCTGGTGGTGTTCGTTGTTAACCTGCGGCACGCTCTTTACAGCGCCTCGATAGCTCCGCACGTCCGTCAACTCTCTACACGTTGGAAGATCTTGCTGGCTTATCTCCTCACCGATGAAGCATACGCGGTCACCATCAGTCACTATAACAAGGGTGTCGACCCATCAAAAAAACACTGGTACTTCCTTGGTGCAGGTCTTACCCTTTGGTCAACCTGGCAGGTCAGCACCGCCCTGGGCATTTTTATCGGGGCACAGCTCCCGCAATCCTGGCCGCTCGATTTTGTCCTTCCTTTGACCTTCATCGCCTTGGTCGTCCCTGCTCTCAAAGACAGAGCAGGGATTGCAGCAGCCATCGTCGCTGCC
>JADGQC010000151.1 GCA_017882125.1 Anaerolineales bacterium | reverse complement strand
TCGCCAACGGCTGCATTCATCCCTGGGCTATCTCAGTCCAGTGGAATTCGAGCTCTCATCAGGACATTAATCGTGTCCACTTTATTGGGGCAAGCCCACGGGTGATTGAAAAGGGGGGAGCTTCAGATTTGTTTATAGGAAGGGGGTAATCAATAATTGACTACTTTAATTTTGTCTGATATGAGAAAGTCGACTAAACACGAATCGTGATAAACTCGCCCAAGGTAATGAGACAAACTAATAGGGCTGTCTTTATCCTTCCCGGGGTAATTTAGCGTGCCTGTTATATTAAGGAAAAATATGAACGATTTTCATTCTGGTTTTATTGCCATTCTTGGCAAACCCAATGTAGGCAAGTCCACGCTGGTGAACAGCCTGCTCGGTCAGAAAATCGCGGCGGTCTCCCCGCGCCCACAGACCACCCGCCGCCGTCAGCTAGGCATCCTGACCACCACAGATGCCCAGCTTGTTTTTGTAGACACACCCGGGGTTCATACACCGCGTCACAAGCTCGGCAAGTTCTTCAACCAGGAAGCTGAGGAAGCCCTGAACGGAGTGGATATCATTCTCTTCCTGGTGGATGCCAGTACCGAACCGGATGAAGACGACCTGCGCATTGCCAGCCTGCTCTCGGCGCTGCACAACAAGCCGGACCTGATGCTGGGGTTAAACAAAACCGACCTGCTTACGGCTGATGGATTAGCCAGCAGACGAACTGCGTTCGAGGTTCTGGTGCCGGGCAGTCCGTCAGTGGCATTTTCGGCAACCAGCCGGGCCGGGCTGAACGATTTGGTAACCCAGCTAATATCACATTTGCCAGTACGCCCGGCCGAATACCCTGAAGAACAACTTACCGACTTGTACGAGCGTGAGATCGCCGCCGAATTTATCCGGGAAGCGGCACTCATCTTCCTGCGTGACGAGGTCCCGCACGCCCTGGCGGTCCGGTTGGATGAGTTCACCGAACGAGGCGAAACAGGCGCATTTATTTCTGCCACGCTGTTCGTCGAGCGCGAGTCACAGAAGGGCATCATCATAGGTGAAGATGGGGCGATGCTCAAAAAGATAGGTTCGGCAGCACGTAAAGAAATCGAAGCCATGAGCGGCCGCAAGGTCTTTCTCGAACTGCGGGTCAAGGTCTCGAAAAACTGGCGGGACGACGAGGATGCCCTGCGCCGGTTTGGGTATAAAATCAAGAAATAGCCGGGGGAATTTCCCCGTTTCAATAAATAGGACTCCATGCTGATGATGCTGATGGTGATAGCCGTATTGGTCATTGCTGTGGTGGATTGGGTGGCGGTTGCCAAGGGCTGGAAGGAAATTGAAACGATCGCCAAACCCGCCACGATGGTGCTGCTATTCGCCACCCTGGCACTCGCGGGCGGGTTCGGAGCAACTCCCCTCATTTTCTTCGGGCTGGGTATCGTCTTCTCGCTGGCGGGGGACATTTTCCTGTTGCTTTCCAATCGCTGGTTCATCGCCGGGTTGGCGGCATTCCTCATGGCGCACGTATCCTATATTATCGGGTTGAATACGCCAATCGGGGATGCCTCCCCTTTATGGGCAATCGTCATTGGGATCATCCTGGCGCTGGCAACTGCACGGGTTTTGAGGCCGATCCTGGCCGGATTGCGTGAGAAGGGGCAGGGGAAGCTGGTTATCCCGGTGGTGGTTTATGGAACTGTAATTACGATCATGCTGCTTTCGGCCATCCTGACCATCTACCGCACCGATTGGAAGACCTCTGCCTCCGGGCTGGTAAGCCTGGGAGCCATCCTGTTTTATTTTTCCGATATCATCCTGGCATGGAACAAGTTCGTCAAACCCATCAAGAATGGCAGGCTGGTGAATATGGTCGCATATCACCTGGGGCAGATCGCGTTGATCACCGGAGTGATCCTCCAATTTGGACATATGTAAAATGTTATTTAAGCCAAATATTCCAATCGATGTTTAGCCAATTCCAAAATTGATCTCAGAAAGGGCGAGCCGGAAGGGAACTTCCAGCTCTTTTTATTAAGTTAATCTTCGTCTGTCCTGCCAGCCTATAATCGACCCTGGGGTTTTTATCAGCACAGGAATATGTCGCTCATTGTTTTTTGAAAGGTTGGAACCCCTCCCCGAGTGCTTCGTGTGCCGCTCCAATCACCATGAATGCGTGGGGATCCGCTTCGTGAACAATCGTTTTCAGCTGCTGGACTTCGGAACGGGTGACCACGCAGTAGAGCACCGGCCGGGCAACCCCGGTATAGGCACCCGTGCCCTCGAGAATGGTCACGCCGCGCTCCATCTCGGCGAGGATGCGATCAGCCATCTCCCTGCACTGATCCGTGACGATCAGCGCGGTACGGACAGTGCTGCCACCCTCGAGGGTGCTGTCGACCACCAAACCGGACACGTACAGGACGATAAGGGCATACAAGGCTTTTTGCCAGCCAAAGACAAATCCCGCAGCCAGGATGACAACCGCGTCGGTTATCAGGTAACTTTGGGTCATGGGGATAGCGCGCCAGCGGTTCAGGATGCGGGCGAGGATGTCGGACCCACCGCTGGTACCCTGGGCCCGGTAGACCAGCCCATAGCCAATGCCACTGACCACCGCGCCATAGAGGGAATTGAGCACCAGGTCATTCGTGATCCCATTTTTGGGGAAGAACGGCAGCCAAAGGACCGCCTCGGTAAAGAGCGAATATGCCAGGACAGCAATGAGTGTCCGCATGGCGAAACGCCGCCCACCCAACAAACGCCACCCAAGCAGAAAGAGGGGGATGTTCCCGATGAAAACCATCAAGCCGATCGACCAGCCGGTGTAATGATGGATTATCTGCGAGATACCGCTGATGCCGCCACTGGCGAGCTCCGCGGGGACCATGAACAACCGCAGCGCCACCGCCTGGAGCAATGCACCAGCGAGGATGAGGATATAGTCCCGAATTGTGGGCCAATGTATTTTGAACCTATTCATTGGGCAGTCCCTTTCTCCCCATTTCCCCCTATAACCTGGGGGGCAGTCCAAAAAAACAGGAAGGACCGACGATTTTGGGCAGGCGAATCACTTATAGAAATGAACGTAACTCATGACCAAGCACATGCGAAGAAGCTAAATGGTTTTTAACTCCACTCCCGCCAACGCCTCGAACATAGCGATCACAGCTGAGTTGTCGAGCTCGCCCATGTCATTTTGGAGCATGGCAGCGTAGAGCTGGGCATCCAGGGCAGCGGAGGGGAGGGGAATGCCGTACTCGCGGGCGGTTTCCAGGATGATGTTCAGGTCCTTGGCCATCATGCGGGATTTGAAGCCGGGTGTGCGGTCACCAGCAAAAAGGCGGGGGGGTTTTACATCCAGGGTCCAGCACTGGGCCGCGCCGCCCTTGATGGCTTCCACCACCTTGCGAGGGTCAACACCAGCTTTCTGGGAGAAGATCAGCAATTCACCCATGGCGACCATTTGCGCGGCGACCATGATCTGGTTGGCGGCCTTGGCAACCTGCCCGGCGCCCGCGGCACCCACATGCGTGATCGTTTTACCCATTGCCTGAAGAACGGGCATGACTTTTTCCAAAGCTTCAGCAGGCCCGCCAACCATAATCGCAAGTGTGCCGAGGCGGGCGCCGACATCTCCACCCGATACGGGTGCGTCCAGGCTGAGCACGCCAACGCCCGAAAGTTTTTCCGCAATACTGCGGGCGGAGGTGGGTTTGATGGTTGAATTGTCGACCCAGATGAGACCAGGGCGGGCGTCCGAGGCGATCCCGTTCTCCCCGAGCACCACTTTTTCCACGTCCGGCGTGTCGGGCAGGTTGGTGAAGACCACATCAACCTGGGCGGCGACTTCGGCGGGGGAAGAAGCAGCCCGGGCACCTTCAGCAACCAGTTCTTCAACAGCGAGAGACGAGCGGTTGTGGATGACGAGCGGGAACCCCGCCTTGAGAATGTTGCGGGCGATGGATTTGCCCATCAGCCCGAGACCTATATATCCAACCTGCAGCATGTATGCCTCCTCGGGAATCTGACCGGATTATAACGCGCCAGTTGCAAAACCGGCCTCCATGACGGAAGCCGGTTCAGGGTCCGGGACCCCCATAGGGGGCGTACCCCCCAGGGAGCGAAGAGGCACTTATTTTATCTCGTAGACGATCGTGACCGTGGTGCTAATCTGCATCGAGCCAGCCTGGACAGGGACACTTGCTGAATCGGCGTTCGCCAAACGCGCCATTGGAACGGCGACGGGAGGGGTGCTGTCGTAGTAGGAGATGGTCTGGACGGTGCCGAGGGTCACGCCGGTGGCGCCGGTCAATTCATCAGCCTGTTTTTTGGCGTTGGCAACGGCTGCCAAGCGGGCCTGGGAGAGTGCGGCGGTCTTATCGGCAACGTCGAAGGAGATGCTATTGATGGTGTTGGCGCCAGCGGTAACGCTGGAGTCGAGCAGACCGCCCAGTTTGGTGAGGTCGCGCACGGTGACGTAAACGGAGTTGTCGACCATATAGATGATGCCGGTTAATTTCCCGTTGGTGTCGTACTGCTGCTGCGGGTAGATGCTGAAATTGGTGGTCTGGATATCCTTGTCGGCGACGCCAGCAGCCTTGATGGCAGCGATGACAGCCTGGGCGCTGGTGTTGTTGGAGGTCATGGCGACGGAGGCGCTGGCATCCTGGGAATGGACGCCAATGGTGATGTAAGCGATGTCGGGGGTGAGGGTGACCATGCCGGTACCGGTGACGGTGATGGTGCGCTGGAAGGGCTGGGGCTGTACGGTTATATTGGAAGGACCACAGGCAGCCAGGAGGGAGCCGAGCAGCAGAACGCCGAGTAGGAACATGAATTTGGTTTTCATTGGTAACTCCTTGAATGAGTGATCAGATTGTACACCGGTAAGACGCTGAAGTTGACGGAATGTTCCTTATATCTCACGGGAATGGTTCCCATCCGTTCCGTTCGGGAATAACGTCGCGAGGGACAAAGAACGCACATTCGATATTGAGGAACAAACGAGGAACGAAAACATCTCGCAGTCCCTTCATATTCATATACCCTTCTGGCGAATTCGTTCCTAAAAACAAACCCAAAACGAATATGGTGTAGTATCGACGACTCATCCCCAGGGGGGATCCTCTCGGTAATCCTCGGGGAGAATGTGCTTCCCCTCGGTTCCCTGAGGGGACAATGTCGCGAGGGACAAAGAACGCACATTTGATATTGAGGAACAAACGAGGAACGAAAACATCTCGCAGTCCCTTCATATTCATATACCTTTCTGGCGATATTGTTCCGCGGAACAATCCCAAAACGAATATGGTGTAGTATCGACGACTCATCCTGCGGGGAGGAGGCGAGGCGGCGGATGCGACTGACACGGGTTAAAGTTGAAGATGTTTTTGAGGACATAAGGTCGGCAAGGGACGGCTTGTAATTAAAAAAGCAAGGGACCACGCTTTTGGCCGTCCCTTGCCTGATACTATTTTAGAACGTATGTGCTAAAATGTCAAGAGCCAACATGGAAAGAATCAACAGTAAAGGATAAAAATGATCTATTTTCAGATCAGGGAAATGAGAAAGAGCGGGCGAGACGCCGTCTCGCCCCTTGTACCGGATTTTCTATGAAAAGTTGAATTTTACGATACTCTTTCCAAACATGTCGCGCCGGAATTAACGACCACGTTCTGCCAAGTGGATGATTTTATCCATGGCAATTTGTCACACCACATTATATTGCAGAGATCGAGCACCTTAGGCAGGGGTGAACCCTATTGCGATTTTTTTCCTGCCCGTGAAAGAACTAAAAAAAGATGAATTTCTCAACGATGCGGTCAACAACCCTGTGATGAGTGACTGGTCAGGAAAAGCGGTTGGCAGCGAAGCAGAGGATTTATCCCGTAACGACAAATGGCTATGCCCAATTTAATTATTCCATTACGCAAACGCCCATCACACCAAATTTGATTATCAGAATTTCGGTGCCATTTTTCCCGGTCAACTCCTTAGAATGGCCTATAATTAATCCATGTCCGCGCCAATTTTAGCCACAAAATTGTATATCCCCCCACCCCGGTCTAAAATTGTGCTCCGCCCGCGCCTGATCGAGCGGCTGAACGACGCACTCTCTTTGGGGTGCAAAGTGACCCTCATCTCTGCCCCCGCAGGGTTTGGCAAAACCACCCTGGTCAGTGAATGGATCGCCAGTTGCGAACGACCTGCCGCGTGGTTGTCACTCGATGAAGGGGACAATGATCCAGCGCGGTTCATCTCTTACCTAGTAAAAGCGTTGCAGACGATCCAGGCGGGAATTGGCGAGGGGCTACTGGCTGCGCTCCAATCCCCCCAACCGCTGCAGATCGAAACCATATTGACCACCCTGATCAACGAAATTTCCACCATCCCTGAGAACTTTCTGCTCGTCCTGGATGACTACCACTCGATCGATTCCCAACCGGTCGATCAATCCATGGATTTCCTCATCGAACACCAGCCGCCGCAGATGCACCTGCTCATCGCCACACGCGAAGATCCAGACCTGCCGCTGGCACGCCTGCGCGCCCGGGGGCAGTGTACCGAGCTGCGCGCCGCCGATCTGCGCTTTACCCCCGCCGAAGCCGCCGAGTTTCTCAACCAGGTGACGGGGCTGGACCTCTCGGCAGAAAATATAGCCGCGCTGGAAACACGCACGGAGGGTTGGATCGCCGGATTGCAACTGGCCGCGATCTCAATGCGGGGGTTAAAAGACACTGCTGGTTTCATCCAGTCTTTCACCGGCAGCCATCGTTTCGTGATGGATTATTTGCTTGAAGAGGTCCTGCACCAGCAGCCCGAAAGTA